>CAZKYJ010000874.1:0-2679 GCA_964556355.1 uncultured Verrucomicrobiales bacterium
GGGTCTGGGACAAGGTGGTGGCGCGGCTGCCCGATCCCGATAGCTACTGGCAGCGCGACGTGGTAGATGCTTTCGCCATCGTCGCGACGGGGGGGGTCGAGGGTGCCCGTGCGGCGGCGTTCGGCCTCTCGGGGAAAAACCGCGAACAGGCGCTTTCCGGGGTGGCTCGCACCTGGGCGCAGGAGGATCCGGAAGCCGCCATCGCGTGGGCGAGGGGTTTGCCCGAAGACATCGATCGCGACGAGGTGCTGCGCTACGCGCTTCTCGGCCTCGCCGGACAGTCGCCGAGCGCCGCGCTCGAGCGGGTCCGTCTCGTCCCGCCGGGTGGGCGAGACGGCTACTTCGCCTCCACGACGGGTGCGCGCATCCTCGAGGAAGCGGGCGAGGCGGATTTTGCTGCCACCGTCGCGTGGCTGAGGAAACATCCCGACGAGCTCGGGCGGCAAGAACTCTTGGGTCTGGCTGGCGCGGTTACCCGCCGGCTCAACGAAAACCCCATCTCGTTCCTCAGCAAATGGGAGGCCGAAGGTTCGCTCGATGCGGTGTTGCCCGCGGTGCAGAGCGCCCTCCTCAATGGGGCGGCGGGCCAGCAGCGTGCGATCTGGGACTGGCTCCGCCTGCGGCCTGACGCTCCCGCGTTCGAGCAGCTCGGTCGCCAGGTGCTGGAAGCGGCCAAGTGGCACGATGCGGACGCGTTCTTCGAGATGGTCGGCAGTCCGCCGGATTCGGAGCGGGCCACGAAAATCATTGAGCAGGCGATGCAGCATTTTTTCAGCCAGGGCGACCGCATCCAGCGCTTCGGCGAATACTACGAGCGGGTTCCGA
Organism: uncultured Verrucomicrobiales bacterium; assembly: GCA_964556355.1. Classification (GTDB taxonomy): domain Bacteria; phylum Verrucomicrobiota; class Verrucomicrobiia; order Verrucomicrobiales; family DEV007; genus CAZKYJ01. The sequence continues at coordinate 826 of CAZKYJ010000874.1, forward strand.
GTGAGCTCCGGGAGCGCCTGGTGGAGGGCGCATTCCAAGCGTTGGGTGAGGACACCTTGGGCGATCCCCAGGTGTGGATCGACCGGCGGGACCTGCTGCCACCGGAGTCGCGCCCGGAGGCGACGGCGGGGTTGGCGCGGGCCTGGGCCGTGTCGGATCCCGTGGCGGCAGCTGCGTGGGTCGGGAGCTTGCCGCCCGGCGAGTCCCGGCTCGGCGGATTCGCGGGGGTGGCGCAGCGATGGGCTGCCGGGGAGCCGATGGGAGCGTCGGAGTGGATCGCGGGGCTCCCGCTAGGAGTGGAGCGCGACACCGCGGCCGGTGCCCTGGCCCGGGCGATCGTGGACGACCTCCCATTCGAGGCCTGGCAGTGGGCGACGAGCATCTCCTCCCCGGAGCGGCGTCGCGGCGTGGTGGGCGGCATCCTCCCGACCATCGCCGGGAGCGTCGAGGGCGCTGGACTAGACCTGCGACAGTGGATCGAGGAATCGTCGCTGCCCGCCGATGAGAAACTAACATTAATTCAGAATATCCCAGCGAACCGATGAGAAAGCCCCTCATCATCTACCTGTTGGCGGCGCTCGTCGGACTCGGCATCGGGGCTGCGCTGCGCGTCGGCATCCGGGACGACCGGCCGGTGATGCGCGACGTGTCCGAGGTCGCGCGCCGCGCCCCGACCCCCGAGGATCGGGGCTCTCCGGGCGGGCGCCTATCCGGGGACGAGCCGGGCATCGGGGAGCTCGCCATGTCGGCTGGCGTGACGCGGTGGCTCCACTGGATGGCGGAGCTGGAATCCGCTGCGTTGGCCGACATGCCGCGTCTCGCCCGGGCGATCGGCGGCGAGGGGGCGGCCCGTGACCTCGTCGCCGCGCGGTGGATCGAACTCGGTCCGGCGCACATGTTCGCCACGCTGTCGGCCGACGCCCACGAACCCGACAGCGCGGAAGCGCACCTCCTCAGGGATCTCCTGCGCAACTGGTGTAAGAGCGACCCGCAGGCGGCAGCGGCGGCACTGGATGCGAGCGAATCTCCATCCGCCTCCGTCTTGCGCCGCAATGCCATCGGCACCCTCACCGATCACGATCCCGAAACCGGGCTGCGGATGTTCGCGAGGTGGGGGATCGATAGCTACGGACCGAACACCAAAGGCATCGAAAAATGGGCCCGCGAGAACCCGCACCACGCGGCGGAGTTCGCGCTCGCCCACCAGTCCGGCTTCGCCACGACCCGGGCGGTCGAAGCGATCGGCAAGGTTTGGGCGGCGAGCGAACCGGCGGCGGCGCTGGATTTCGCCGCCGCACACCCCGGGAGGCACGGCTGGGAGCTGGCCGACAAAGTGATGCGCGAGTGGGCGGAGAAGGACCTGGCCGCGGCGGGCGACTGGCTCGGGTCGGCCGACGCTGCGACTTTGCGGCGGATGGCTCCGGCCTTCGTCGAGACCCTGGCGGCAGCCGATCCCGAGGCGGCTCTCGAATGGAGCCAGCGGAGCCTCGCTGGCTCCGCGCTGGCCAACGCCTATGGCAACGTCCTCGGCGTAGTGGCGAAAGACGACCCCGGGGGCGCCGCCACGGTGGTCGATGGGCTCGCGCCCTCGGAGGCGAAAACCGCCGCTGCCGTCGCTGTTGCCAGCGCGTGGTTCCCGCGCTGGAACTCGGACGAGCCGGTCGCCGCCGCCAACGTGGATTGGCTAGCCCGGCTGGACGGGGAGACGCTCGAAAGGGTGCTGAGAAGCATCGTTTGGCGCTGGACACAGAGCGACGTGGCCGGGCTGGCGACGTTTCTCGGCAGGGTTCCCCCGGATCGGGTGGATGACCAAACCTTGGCGGTCGTGGCCAACGCCCTGACCCGTGGCGATCC
>CAZKYJ010000875.1:0-2678 GCA_964556355.1 uncultured Verrucomicrobiales bacterium
TGGTGAGGACGAGGGTTTTCATGGATGGTATTGGCGCACGCTGGCGGTGACTGGAGGGTAGATCAAACGGTGACTACCGATACCTCCCATCCGGCCTATGAGAAAACCGATCATGCCAGCGACAACCGGCAGGACGAGAGAAACGACGGTGGCGGCGAGGGGGGTGATGGTGCTGTCGGTGGGACGTCTATCAGCGAAGTCGGAGTTCCGAGAATCATCGCCGTCCGGATCGTCGGGGGCGCCGGCAAGCTGGCCGTCGCGTCCCATCGAGAAGATTTCGGAAGCCGGCTTGATCTCAGGCGCGCGGATGGAACTGCCGGTGGACGTTCTTGAGACGCTTCTGATCGACGTGGGTGTAGATCTGGGTGGTAGCGATGTCGGCGTGGCCGAGGAGTTCTTGGATGATGCGGAGGTCCGCGCCGTTCTGCAAGAGGTGGGTAGCGAAGGAGTGGCGGAGGAGATGGGGGTAGGCGCCCTGCTCGAGGCCGGCGAGGCGCGCTCGGGCATCGATGATCTGTTGGATGCGGCGGGTGGTGAGCTTCGTGCCGCGGACGCTGATGAAAACGTGGTCGCCGCTTCGCTTGGTGACGAGGCTGGGGCGCTCGTTCTTCAGGTAGTCGCCGATGGCATCAAGCGCCCTCCGACCGACGGGGACAAGGCGCGTCTTGTTCCCTTTCCCGGTGACGCGGATCAGCCGGTTCTCGAAATCCAGTAGGTCAAGGCGTGCATCGACGAGTTCGGAGACGCGCAGGCCGCTCGCGTAGAGGAGCTCGATAACGGCGAGATCGCGACGCCCTAGCGGCTTCGATTTGTCGATGCTACCGAGGAGGGTCGCCACGTCCTGCTCGTTGAGGGTTCCGGGTAGCGACTGGTCCGGACGCGGCGCGAGGAGGGCGTCAGAGGGGTCGGTCGGCAGGTGGCCGCGGGCGCAGAGGAAGCGGAAAAAGATCTTCAACCCGACCGCGTGGATGCGCAGGCTGGATGCGATGAGGCCGCGGGACTTCTGCGCCGAGAGAAAATGGGTGAGGTCGTCGGTGGTGACGGTCGCAGGTTCGGCGCCCGCCCCGGTTTCCAAGCGCCACGCGGCGAAGCTCTCGAGAATCCGCCGGATGAGGAGCTGGTAGTTCTCCGACAACCCGCGTTCGGTGGCGAGGTGCAGAATGAATCCGTCGATTTCTCGTTCCATGGATGCGCGAGAGGAGGATCGGTGGAACTGTCCGGCAACGCTATGAAAACCTTGCGAATTCTTTTTCTCCTCGCGGCATTGGCCCTCGTTCCCGGGTCATGGGTGAGCGGGGATCTCGCGGCGCAGGACGACGACGAAGACCTCGCGCCGCCGGCCGTGAATTTGCCGAAGCTAAACAGTAGCGACACCGAGGCGATCATGGCCCGGATCGGCGAGCGAGTGGTGGTCTCTGGCGATGTGGCGGACACCCGCGAGTGGGAGGGCGGGATCACCTTCATCAATTTCGTAGGCAGCGAGTTCACCACCGTCTGTTTCAAAGCGAACTATGGGCGCTTCGGCGAGCCTCGCCCCGCCGAGCGCTACCGCGGCAAGCGCCTGACGATTGTCGGCATCATTGGCCTCCAGAAGGGCGTCCCGCAGATCGAGCTCGAGGGCCCGACCCAAGTCGTGAGCGCGACCCCGCTCGAGCCCGCGAAAGGCGAATAGGCAGACGCAAAGCAGCCGGATTCGGGGGGGCGCGAAAAATTTAGTCAGACTAAATTTGTTGCGCGGCGAATGCCGGGCGAGGACGGGCTGGGGATTCGCGGTTGCGCTCCCGGATGGCGCAATGCATGGGTTGCGCTTGGCCACCTCGCTCCTCGAAGCGCTGCGCGCGTTCAAGCCCAATCGCCTCTACACCCTGGCGCCCACGCCCACTTTCCGCGCCGCCGTCTCCGCCTATGCGGGCGAGGCGGTTCGGGCATTTCGTTGGTCGTTCGACGGTAGGGAGCTGGTGGCCACCGTTGGCAAACCGGAACCCTCGGCCAGCGTCGTCCTCTCGGTTCCCGAGGAGGGGAACTCCGTCGCGGTGAGCTGCAACTGCGGCGCGACGACCTACGGCGCCCACGCCTGTGCGCACGGTCTCGTCGCCCTGATGACGACGTGCCACTTCCTCCGTGGCTCCGAGTTTTCGAAGCGACCGCACACCTCCGTCCACTGGCGCTCGCTGGGCGACCAACTCGTCGGGAATGCGGGTCGCCAGGAGCGATCCAGCCCCGGCCCCACCGGTTCTGCCGCCCGCTCACTGCCCGGTATCAAGCTCGTCCTGCTCCCTGACCGGCACGGCGATTTCGATTACGCGGTGGCCATCGGGCGCCGCCGCGTCTCCCGCCCCGACGGCTACCGGAACCCCTATTTGGAGGCCCACCTCGAACGCGACCTCCTCCGCCTCTTCGACGGTTCCAACCGCACCGCCCCGGAGCGGCGCTTCCTCGACTGGCTCGGCTCAACCGCGTCCGACACCCCCGTCGAAATCATCACCGAGAACGGTCCGATCACCCTAGCTCCCGCCCCGCCCGTCACCGCAAGGGCCACCCTCCTCCTCCAGAACGAGCATCGACACAACATCGTCGCCGTCCCGGCACTCGAGTCGGGCGACAGGAAGACCTCCGTCTTCAATCCGCCATTCATCGTGCTCGGTCGCCATCTCGTCTATTCGCAGGGCTCGGAACGG
>CAZKYJ010000876.1:0-2675 GCA_964556355.1 uncultured Verrucomicrobiales bacterium
GGGGCGTAGATCTTGACGATATCCCCGCTGGCCATCTGCAGGTAGGTGAAGGTGAAGAAGCGGTAGCGCGTCCCCTCCTTGACGCCCACGATCCGGTCGTCCTTCTCCGCCACCACGTTGACGTAGTTCCGCCCGCGCCAGACGAACTCGAAGGCCTGGAGCAAGAACCCCGGCTGATCGATAGCGGCCTCCAGGACTCCGCCGCCGCCGAGGCCATCGTTCCCCGGCACGACTTTGAACTGGCCGTAGCCGTTGATGCCGTTGAGCGTGGGCTGCATCGAACCGGTCGGGATCTTGAACGGCTGGAGGAAGTACGAGCGGATGCCGACGGCGATGACGATGGCCACGAAAATGACTTCGATATTCTCGCGGAGACCGGGGTTCTGCACGGTGGGCACCGACTTCTCACAGAGCTTGGTGAGCGCTTTGCCCTCGGACTCGGTCGCCTCCTTGTCGCGGGCGGCGAGAGCCTTCGCATAGCGGTCACGCGCCTCCTCGATCTCCGCAAGCTTCTCCGGCGGCATCACGTCCTGCTTGTACCGCAGGAATTTCGTCACCCCTTTGAGAAGGAGCTTCCCTTGCTTCACATACTTCGGCGTAAACACAGCGCTTCCGATAACCGCATCCCCCCCCGATCCCAAATACGAATTTGAAGAATGAGGGGCGTGAACCGGCGGGGAGCCTCCTGCGGGAGGAAGGACTTCGCCATCCTTTGGCCCGCGGGAGGGCCGATCTGACGAACGCCGGGGACTCCCGCACCCCAGGGAACTTCGTCCCGCGCCCTGTCCCCGACAAAAAAAGCGGCGGCCACCTTCCGGTGGACCGCCGCTGCGAAGGAGAGGCGAACTCTCGCCTAGCGTGAGTAGAGCTCGACGACGAGCTGCATGTTCACGAGGGCGTTGACGTCCTCGGCGACCGGCTCGCGGACGATGGTGCCCGAGAGGTTATCGCGATCGACGGTGAGCCAATCGGGGGTCGGAACGCCCTGGGTCTGGTCGAGGAACTTCGTGCCGATCTGCTTCGAGCGAGCCGACTCGCGGACGGTGATGACGTCACCGGGCTTGCACGAGTAGGAGCAGATATCGACCCGTCCACCGTTGACCAGGATGTGGCCGTGGTTGACGAGCTGGCGGGCGGCGCGTCGGGTGTTGCCGAGGCCGAGACGGAAGCAGACGTTGTCGAGACGCAGCTCGAGGAGCTGGAGCAGGATGTCGCCCGTGACGCCGCGGCGGCGGGCGGCCTCCGCGAAGTAGCGGCGGAACTGTTTTTCGAGGACACCGTACTGGAAGCGGAGCTTCTGTTTTTCGGCGAGGGCGAGCGCGTAGTCGCTCTGCTTGCGGCGCATGTTGCGGGCGCCGTGTTGGCCGGGCGGGAAGCTGCGGCGTTCGAACGCTTTCGACGCCCCGAAGAGGGCGACGCCGAAGCGGCGGGAAATCTTGGTGGTAGGACCGGTTTGTCTGGCCATGGGATCGGATCTTCTAGTGGTTGACTGGGTTGGGTTCCGGTAGGTTGGCGCTAGACGCGACGGGGTTTCGCAGGGCGGCACCCGTTGTGCGGGATGGGCGTGGAATCGACGATCGAGGTGACATCGATCCCGATGCCCTGCACGGCACGGACGGCGGACTCGCGGCCGGAACCCGGTCCCTTGACGCGGACTTCGGCCTCTTTGAGACCGTGGCCCATCGCCTGACGGCAGGCGTCTTGGGAGACGAGCTGGGCGGCGTAGGCCGTGCTTTTTCGCGAGCCCTTGAAGCCCATTTTTCCGGCGCTGGACCAACCGATGACGTTGCCGCCCATATCGGTGACGCTGACGATCGTGTTATTGAAGGTCGCGAGGACGTGGACGATCCCGGCGGCAACGTTCTTGCTGCCTTTGGCTTTGAGGATCTTGGGCTTCTCGCCTTCGCTCGGGTCGAGGGCGAGGAAAATGTCGGCTCCGGCAGCTTTCTCACCCGTGGGCTTCTTCTCATCAGCTTCCGTGGGCTTCGCCTCGGCCGCGGCGTCGCCGGTGGCCGGAGCAGGCGCTTCAGCCGCTGCCTTTTCGGGCGCCCCGGCCTGGGCGGCGGGGGCGTCGGTCTTGGCCTCCTCTTCGGAGGCGGGAGTGGATTCTTTATCGGACATATGTCAGGAAATCTGGGTTAGACCTTGCCTTTCTTGGCTCCCGGACGGGCCTGGACGCCCACCGTACGCTTCTGCCCCTTGCGGGTGCGGGCGTTCGTTGAGGTCCGCTGGCCGCGGACTGGCATGCCCTTGCGGTGGCGGATGCCGCGGTAGCACTGGATCTGTGCCAGCCGCTTCATGTTCTGGGAAATCTCGCGGCGGAGGTCGCCCTCGACCACGAGCTTGAGCGCGGTGATCGTGTTGGTGAGCGCGGCGAGCTGCTCGTCGCTCAGTTCGCCGGCCCGGATATCGGGGCTGACGCCGGAGGCGGCGAGGACTTTCTTGCTGGTGGTCGGGCCGACCCCGTAAACGTAGCACAGCGAGGCTTCGATGCGCTTCTCGTTCGGGATTTCGACGCCTAGGATACGTGCCATGGCTTTTCTTGGTATTTAATGAAGGGCCGCGCGACTGGGGCGGGCGCTGGTTCGGTTGGTATTGGATTCTGTGGACGTCACGTGGGGCCGTCTCCACCCATCCCGGTCGCGGGCGACCGGTGATGCTTTAACCCTGGCGCT
>CAZKYJ010000877.1:0-2673 GCA_964556355.1 uncultured Verrucomicrobiales bacterium
CGGATATCGATCATCTTTCCGGAGCTTCCAGCGACGGGTCGGCCGATCGTTCCGGGGTGCGGCCGTGGCGGGGTGCGGCTCGAGCCGGCTAGGGCTAGAGATGGCGATCTCTTCCGCCCGCTCCGGGCCGAGCATTCTGGGGGAGACCTCGAAATCGATGCGTCTCAGGCGTGGCGAGGAGAAACTTCTGCGGTGGTGCAACATCCCGGAGTGCCCCGATAATAGGTGTATGCCCCCCGACGATCCTCCGGCGACCCCGCCCGCGCGCGATGCGCTGGCGCGGGAGGCATTCGGCTACCAGCACTTGCTCACCGCCTACGCCTTCAGCCTCCTCAACAACTGGACCGAGGCCGAAGATGTCGTGCAGGATGCCATCCTCTTTGTCGACCGGAACCCCGAGAAGTACGATCCCACCCGCCCGCTGCTCCCGTGGGCGCGGGGTATCGTGCGGATCAAATGCTTGAACCTCATCCGCTCCCGGCAGCGTGAGGTTTCCGCCGACGAGCAGCAGATCGCGGTCCTCCTGGACCATCACCTCGACGAGCTCTGGGACGAGGCCGCCGCCGCCGAGATGGCCAAGCGGATCACGGCATTGCGCCACTGCATGAACGAACTCCCGGCCCGCGCTTGCCGCCTGCTGCACGACTTCTACGTCGACCGTACCCCGGGCAAGGATCTCGCGGAGCGCGAGCGCATGAACTTTAACAATCTCCGCTCGCAGCTCCACCGGCTCCGCAACCGCCTGCGGGATTGCGTCAGCGGCCGCCTGGCCGAGGCGGACACCGTCGAACAGGAGGGCTACTGGCACATGCTCGACGAATACTACGGGCAAGGGTCGGGCGCCGCGGCGGGAATGCTCGCCCATGCGCTGGCCGAGGCGCCCCCCGCCGGTGCGGCCGCCCGGCAGCTCGTCAATTTCTTCCTCGACGCCGGCGCCTTTGCCACCGCGAGCCACCAGCTCCGACCGCTCGTGGAGGCGGGGGCGCCACGGCGCCCGATGGCGCCTCACGTCCCCCCCGCCATGGTGCGACCGCTCGTCCCGCCCGAGCGTGGCGAGATTCGGGGCGGCACGGTTCGTCGTTGGTACTGGGCCTCGGCCGCCGCGGCGGTCGTGGCAGGGCTCGCCGTTTGGCAATCGCTCGCCCCCGCCTCTCCCCGCGGCTCGGTCGTCACCGAACTCACCGGCTCGGTCGTGAGGCTCGACCCGGCAACGCAGGAGCACTCTCCCGTCCGGATCGGCGACGCCATTCCTCCGGGCACACCCCTTTGGGTGAGCGACGGCAGCGGGGTCAAACTGACCTACCGGGGCGAACGTGGGGCCGCGATCGACCTCTTTGGAGCGACCCGCGCCACCCTCGGCGACGCCGGAGATCCCGCCGCCAACCGCATCGTCCTCGACCGGGGAACCCTCCGCGCCGAGGTGGCGAAACAAGAGCCGGGCTCGCCTTTGCGCGTCCTCACGCCGGAGGCCGAAGTCACCGTCGTCGGCACCGAGTTCCTCCTCGACGGCCGGGGGATCGAGGTCGATGAGGGGGTCGTCCGCTACGCGCGTCGCTCCGACGGGGCGAGCGTCGACGTTCCCGCGCGCCACCGTGCGCTCGTTTCTGCGCTGGAGGCGGAGCCGTTCGGAGAGCCGTCGCTCGTGCGCGGCCTCGTCGCCAGCTGGAAATTCGACGAGCTCAAGGGGGTGACCGCCCGCGACGCGGCAGGCGGTGGGCACGACCTTCGGATCACCGGGGCAGATTGGACGCGCGGCGTGCGCGGTGGAGCGCTCCGCCTGCGGGACATGGCCTACGCCGAGGGCGCCCACGCCCCAAGGCTGGCCATCACCGGTGAGCTGACCCTGAGCGCCTGGGTGCGCGTCTTCCGCTACGGCACCCGCGCGGGGATCGTGGGAAAGTATGCGGGCGGCCCGGAGATCGACAACGATGCCGAGCTCGACCGCTCCTATGCGCTCAAGCTTCGGGACGGGCGCCTCGACTTTTTCCTCTCGCCGGACGGGTCGCGGACGCGGGCGACCAACGTGACCGGCCGTCGCCGGTTGCCCACCGGGATCTGGTTGCCCGTGGCCGCCGTCTACCGCCCGGGCGAGAGCGTGCGGCTCTACGTCGGCGGGGAACTCGACGCGGTGGCGACCGGTGGGATCGTCCCTACGATCGCCGACAAACCCGCGCCCGTCTTCGTGGGCACCACCTACAACACCTCGGATCCGGCCAACTTTTTCGAGGGGCAAATCGATGACGTGCGCATCTATGACCGCGCCCTCAACGGGGACGAGATCGCGCTGCTCGCACGCTACCACTAATAAAAACCGCCCCCCGCTGCAACATCCTGCGGGCGAACGCTAATCCCCTCCGCACCGACAACAATCCCATGCATTGCAAACTCCTATCCGCCGCCGGCTTCATCGCCCTTTTCACCGTGGCAACCGCCCCGGCCGCGAACTTCTTCTTCTCCTTCGATACCGCCACCGACGGCACCGGCGGGTTCGACCCTGCCGTCACCGCCAACGACGGGTTTGTGGGCACTCCCACCGCGACGCAGATCGCCAGCGTCACCACCACCACCGGTGGGGAAGCGAGCTTCCAAGATTTCCAAGGCACCGTCTGGTCCGGCTCCGGCACCTCGAACACCCCCGGCCGGTCCCTCGCATGGAATCCCGGAAGCAATCGA
>CAZKYJ010000878.1:0-2670 GCA_964556355.1 uncultured Verrucomicrobiales bacterium
GCTCGAAAGTGACCCCGCGACTCTAACATGGCCACAGATTCCAAGAAGAAGCGGGTCGTCATCGCCTGCGGTGGCACCGGGGGGCACCTTTTTCCCGGCATCGCCGTGGCGGAGGAGTTGCAGGAAGCCGGGCACGAGGTGCTCGCGCTCATCTCGCAGAAGAACATCGATGCCCTTGCGACGAAGGGCTACGACCACCTCCGCTTCGAGAAGCTCGAGGCCATCGCCATGCCGAAGCTATTCTCTTTGGGCATGCCGAGGTTCCTCCTGCGCTTTTGGAACGCGAGGAACGCCGCCCGCCGCATCGTCGGCGAATTTCGGGCGGATGCGGTCATGGGGATGGGCGGGTTCACTTCCATGCCCCCGGTCATGGCCGGGCGGGCGCTCGGTGCCCGCACCTTCATCCACGAGTCGAATGCCTTCCCGGGAAAGGCGAACCGGCTCACTGCCAAGTTCTGCGACGAGGTGCTCCTCGGCTTCGAAGAATGCTCCCAGCATTTTCCTGGGCGTAAGACCCGGGCGGTCGGCACTCCGGTGCGCGGGGCGCTGAGTGGGGCACGCCCTTCCGCCGCGGAGGCGCGCGCCCACTTCGGCCTCGATCCCGACCGGATGACCCTGCTGGTCATGGGTGGGAGCCAGGGCGCGCGGGGGATCAACCGGGCGGTCTGCGAGGCGCTCCCCAAGTTCAAGCCGGAGTCGCTACAGATCCTGCACTTCAGTGGGCCGGGCGACTACCCCGAGGTGCAAAAGGCCTACCAGGGAGCAGCCATCACCCACCATATCGGCGAGTTCTGTGCCGAGATGGGAACCGCCTACGCCGCCGCGGACCTGGCGCTGTCCCGGGCCGGGGCTTCCAGCCTGGCCGAGCTGGCCATGTGCGGTCTGCCATCGATCCTGGTGCCGTATCCCTACGCCGCCAACGACCACCAGCTGCGCAACGCCGAAATCTTCGCCGCCCGGAAGGCCGCCCTCGTGTTGGAAGAGAAAAACCTCAGCACCTGCAGCCTGGGCAAGATGGTCAACGACCTCGTCGCCTCACCCGAGATGCTCGAGGATATCGCCGGCAACGCCCGGGCGGCCGCCACGCAGCACTCGGCTCGGGAAATCGCCGAGATCGTGGTGTCGTAGCCAGGTCTCTGTCCGGGATGCCCTCGCCCGTCGTGGGCGGGAATCCCGGCGGGAGTCGTCCCCCGGACGCCCCCCGCAAAAGAGACGTGCCCCGGCGGCGCTCACGGTGCGACCGCGGGAATGTTGGCGGTGAGGCTGACCCCCGAGTCGGGATCGAGATCGAGTGTGCCTTCGAGGGTGCAGAGGGCGATCTGATTGCGGTCTCCCGCTCCGGAGAAGCGGATGGCTCCCGCTGCCGCCCGCGGTTCCCGGGTTGCCGCCACCGTGCACGAGGCGACGTGGATCCCGCTGCTCGCGGCGACATCGATGCCGTAGGGGGAGCCGTCGGTGAACTGACATGCGGTGATGGCGGTGCGCCGGCAGCCGGCGAGTTCGAGGAGCGAGGCGCCGCTGGCCTGGCCTCCGGGCGCCTCGTCGTGGAAGGCGCAGGCGTTCACTACCATGTCCGTGCAGCCGACGAGGCGGACGCCGGTGCCGAACGCGGGGGTGTGGCGGCGAAAGATATTCGAGGCGATCGTCACGAGCCGCGAATCCTCGACCAGGAGGTTGCGATGGCCGCAGGAGTAGATGGTGTTGCCGGTGATGGCGACCCCGTAGCAGCGCGTGAGGTGGACGTTGTTCTCCTGCGATCCGATGACGTTCCCGCTGATGGCGATCAGGCCTGGGGGACGGCTCGGGTCGTCGGCCTGGATGATCCTAACATTGGCGCCACCCGCGCTCTCGGTCGCCTGGATGGTATTCGAGGCGATGGTCACCTCGTTGACGCTCGCCCCCTCGGCGGTCGTGTCGATCCAGATCTCCGCGGTCGGTTCCGAAGCCAGCGCCGGATGGGATTTGGCGTTGTTGTACTCGATGTCGTTGCCGGTGATCTGGAGGTTGCGGATCTCCGAGCGCTCGATGCGGATGCCCCCGAGGCGGTTGTAGCTGATGTGGCTCCCGACGATGTTGATCTGGTGGAGGTTGAGGTTGTCTAGGTAGATGCCGACGCCGCGGTTGTGGTAGATGTGGCAGTGGCTGATGATGACGTTCCGGTTCCTCTTGACCAGGTGGATGCCGTGGCGGACGCGCCGGACGAGAACGCCCTCGAAAAGCGCCTGCATCGTTCCCTCGAGCGCGATGCCATCGGCTTCCGGGTGGGCGCCCTCGACGACGAGGTTGCGGACGGTGGGAAGCCGTTCTCTGTCCCACACCGCCGGGGTGACCGTGCCCGGGTCCCCGGTGCCTCCGTGCGAAGCGACGAGGCGGATCGCCGGGCCGGCCGCCGCCATGACCAGGCTCGCGGTGCCCTCGTCACCGGAGATGGCGGACGGCCCCCGCTCGCCGAGGGGAATGCTGATGGTGCCGGTGATGCGGTAGGTGCCGGTGGAGAAGCGGAGCACGCCCACGCTTTTCGCCACCGCGTGGCGGATAGCCTCGGTATCGTCGGTCACGCCGTCGCCGACGGCACCAAAGTTTCGAACATCGCTCATACGGCTCGGGGGTGGGATCTCGCGGCCGGGGCGGGTCACATCGCGGCAACGATCTCCGCGCGTTTCCGCTGGT
>CAZKYJ010000879.1:0-2667 GCA_964556355.1 uncultured Verrucomicrobiales bacterium
TATGTCATTACATTGTACAACCATAAATATCTAGAAAGTTAATAACACGCTCTAGGGCGGGTGCTCCAAGCGGCTCAGGTCGCCCCGCTTGCGGATCGCGGTCATGGCGGCGATATCCTGGCTGCCTCGCCGCTCGAGTGGCAGTTCAAGGGCGACGCAGGGGCCGCCCGGAGGGAGGGATAGACCCTTGCTGATCATGAGGGCGCCTACTCCCGGCCGGCGGGCCGCTCGTTCATCTTATCCGCGACCCCTATTCACCCGCTCGTGGGTCAAGCCGATGGTCTGGAGGTACCGTTCTTGGCCGATCTTCCGCACATGGTCTCGGAGTGGGAGGTGGCGGCGGTAGCCCAGGTGGGCCAGTGTCCAGCAGACCCGGCCTCGTCGCGGACCTCGAACTTGGGGACGGCGCTGCCGAGCTTGCGAAGCCTGCGTTCGTGGGCAAGGCTGCTGCGGTCGCCCTCAGGGTGGTAGGCGGGCGGCTCCGGAGAGCCGGAACCCGCGTGGGCGATGGCGAGGGATTCCCTGTGGATGTCGACAATTCCATTGCGGGACACGAAGGAGCATCTTGTCTTCATGGTGTTTTCGCTGTCCTGTAGTCTAATTCATGCGGCATCCGGCCTCGTGCCGGGCGACCGCGCTAAACATGCGGCGCTACCCGGGGGGACCCCGGATAGCCCTCGACAAAAAATGAGGCGGCGGCAACACCGGGGTCTCCAAGCCCCCGCAGGACGACCCCCATCAGCCAAGCGATCTCTGCCTAAAACTCAGAATTCCCAAGTCAATCCTATCCCATGAAACACCAAACGATAATCGCCACGTTCTGCGCTCTCCTTCTTGCCTTGGTTGGCTGCGAAAGAAAGGGTACTTCCTCCTCCACCGCCGTAGGTCCCTTCGATGTGAACAGCGGCACCGGAATGGCGACCGGACAGGCCTTCGGGATCGGGTTCTCAATCGCAGGTGCCTCGAGGGCGGAACTCAGATCGGAAGTCGCCGGCTCACCAGATTCATCGAGCCGGGCAGAAATATCCTTGGGCGATGATCTGAACATCAAGCTCGAAACGAAGGATCAAGGCAACTCGGTCACATTGCAGTTGAACGGCGAAAGTTTCGGTAACCTCAAAACGGGCGACGTCGTCGCGATCGGTGAAGACCGCAACGTGACGGTCAACGGCGAGAAGAGAACGATCGCGGAGAGCCCGCCCGAGTAAAACAGGTGCGCAAATGTCTGTCAGATCAGGAACGGCACGATGTGGCGGTAGGCTCTGGGCGATACGGCGCCTGGGGGGCACGGCGGCTCTCCCGGGCGGCCGGGTGGAGAGCGTGGGCGGCCTTTGTGGCGGCGTCGAAGTGCCGGCCGGCGCCGGTGCCGCGCACTCTCGAGGCGCCTTGGCTGCCGGGGGCTGGACAAATCCGGCCACGCCACGTATGAAGGAGTTGACGCCACGCACCTTGCCATGATCGAAGTTCCACCTCCCCGTATTCGCGAGAAGCCCGGAGAAGCGCTTCCGCACGCCGGGATCGACTTCGGGGGCGTCGGGTAGAGCTGACGGCATTGGCTCGATCGGCAATGAATCCATGAAAATCATGCCACCGCTCATCGGCCTCAGTCTCTTCCTCGTTTCTTGCGAAAGGCAGGAGCGGGCAATGCGGGAAGAACCTGAGACGCTCGTTCGGGAATTTGAGGAAGGCGCCATGGACGCGGCCATTACGACCGCTAGGGGTAAAATCGATGAGTTTCTTTCCGTGCTTGAAACGCAAAGTGCCGACTTCTATTCCGTGAAAGCTCCGATCACCGATGAAAATGGCACCGAGCATTTCTGGCTGACCGAGGTTACCTACGCTGACGGTGTGTTTTCCGGAGTAATTGGAAACGAGCCTGGAATCGTGGGGAATGTGAATTTCGGACAATTGTGGAGCGTGCAGAGGGATGAGATTTCGGACTGGATGTATACGAGGGACGAGAAGATCCACGGAGGCTTCACCATTGATCCGCTCCTTAGTTCGTATCCGAAAGCAGAGGCCGATGCACTCCGGGACAAACTCGTACGATGACGGCTGTACGAGGCTCCGAGCAAGGCCATAATGACTTCCAAGGATGCTCGAGCAGGCTTGAAACCCGCAGGTGATCAACACCAACGTCTCTCTGGATCACAGGTAGACCTTCGGTGGACTCAACTATTCGACTGCCTCGACAAGCCGGTGGTTCCCACCCGCTCCGGGTGTCGAGCGGCCGGCTTGCAAATGCGGCCGACGGGTGGTTCTCTGAGAGCGACGCTGGCCTTGGCTCTGCGTCCCTCCCGGGCGAAGCCTGTGAGGAAACCCACGCAGCGGGATCCGTATGGGGATCCCCGGCGACGGGCGGTCCTATCGTAGTCGGCCCGGAACGAGCGCTAGAAACAATCACGTGGGGAGAACAAAATCGATGAGTTAATCAAGTATTGTCGAGCGGGGCTGGGAAGCGGTCGGCACCGGAGAGTTCGATGCCTTGGTCGCGGACTATGTAGAGGACATGACGTTGATATGGCTGATATGGCTGATGAGTTGTCAAGTGGGCGTAGTTCGATTGTCCGGTCATTCCTTTGACTGGTTGGCCAGTTCTCACTGACAGCAGTGTGGGGACGGGGGCGTCGGCGGGGTGATGCGGTTTCGCGCAGACGGGTATGCTGA
>CAZKYJ010000880.1:0-2657 GCA_964556355.1 uncultured Verrucomicrobiales bacterium
GGGATCGACGACCACGGTGACCGCCGCGTAGTTTTTGGACGCGGCGCGTAGCATCGCCGGCCCGCCCACGTCGATCTGCTCGATGGCCTCGGCCAGGCTCGCCTCCTCTTTCGCGATGGTGTCCTCGAATGGGTAGAGGTTGACCACGAGGAGACCGATGGGCGAGATCTCGTGCTCCTTGGCGTCCTTCACGTGGGCATCGTTGTCACGCCGGTAGAGGAGCCCGCCGTGGACTTTCGGGTGGAGCGTCTTGACGCGCCCGTCGAAAAGTTCCGGAAAGCCGGTGAAATCGGCGATCTGCGTCACGGGCAGCCCCTGTTCGACAAGGAATTTGGCGGTGCCTCCGGTCGAGATGAGCTCGACCCCCATTTCGTGGAGGCTAGCAGCAAACTCGGCCAAGCCAGACTTGTCCGATACGGAGAGGAGAGCCCTTTCGATTCCCATAGTGATCTTTTTTTGGTTCCGTTGCCACCGTCGGCCCGAATTCTTCGGGAGCCTTTGCGGCGGCGGACGGGAGTCATAGCCTGCCGTGCCGCCCGTGCAAGTAAGTTCTCTAGGGTGCCGCGGCAGCCGCTCCCGCGGGCGGCTGCCCGAACTCGACGTAGTGGTTGTCCGACACCTTGACAAAAATCCGTGAAGGGATGCCGACCTCCGGGTCGAACGGGTCCTTGTCGTAGCGGTAGATGAAGACCGAATCGCTCGCGTCCCGGGTGAACCTGAACGAACTCGCCCGGGGATCGACGAGTTTCCGCATGCGGAAGTCGCGGAGCATGAGGGGCGTAGGGCTCAGCCGGACGACCCCCTCGGGAGCTCCCCAGTAGACGAGGTTTGGCTGCTCGAAGTCGCTATCGCCAATGCCGGCGTAGAGGTCCTGATCCTCCACGGCGGTCGGGAGCGCGATCCACTCGAGCGTTTTCTCTTTGTCCCACCAATCCTGGCCGGTCGCCACCGTGACGAGCAGGACGACTACGGCGAATCCCATGAGGGTTCGACCGGCGGAATCCCGGTGCTCGTTGCGTGCCATGCCCCGAGTGTCCAGTTTCTCTTCCGCAGTGTCAAGCGGCGGGCAGGTGGCGCCGGAACCCGCCCCCTGAAATCTTCAAACTTGCAACTTGACACTCTCCCCCTCTCTCCTAGATTCGCCGTCCCCCAATCTCGGGGGGCTTCCTGCCCGCGCTGGCAGGTCGACTTTCCATTTTCGACGCCTCACTTCTCTGAATTCATGAAAACGTTCTCCGCCAAAGCCGAAGATATCGACCGCAAATGGTTCGTCATCGACGCCGCCAACCAGCCTCTCGGCCGGGTCGCCGTTGCTGCCGCCCGCCTCCTCCGCGGCAAAAACAAGCCGATTTTCACACCGAACGTCGATTCCGGCGACTTCGTCGTGGTGATCAACGCGGAAAAAGTCGCCCTCGCTGGCAAGAAGGAAGAGCAGAAAAAGTATCACCGCTTCTCCGGCTACGTCGGTGGTCACCACGAATCGACCGCCAAGGAAGTGCGCGCGACCTATCCCGAGCGCATGGTCGAATACGCCGTCCGCGGAATGATCCCGCACAACCGCCTCGGCCGGGCGATTTACAAGAAGCTCAAGGTCTACGCCGGCTCGGAGCACCCCCACGCGCCCCAGAACCCGGAGCCTCACGCACTCGTCTAGCCCCCCCTTTCCTCGTCCTTCCAACTTCACACCCATTCACAGCGTGCCTGATACCGAAACCATCACCACCACCGGACGCCGCAAGGAAGCGGTCGCCCGCATCCGCATGACCCCGGGAACCGGGGAGATCACGGTCAATGACCGCCCGTTCGAAGAGTATTTTCCGACCGTCTCGCTCCAGAACAACCTCCTGCAGCCGCTACAGCTCGTTGATGCTTCACAGAAGTTTGATGTCAGCGCCACCGCCAACGGCGGCGGCGTCAACGCGCAGGTCGGCGCCATCCGCCTCGCCATCTCCCGCGCCCTCGTCAAGTCCGACGCGGATCTCCGCCCGCCGCTCAAGGCGGAAGGCATGCTCACCCGCGACCCGCGGATGAAGGAGCGCAAGAAGTCCGGCCAGCCCGGCGCCCGGAAACGCTTCCAATTCTCCAAGCGTTAATCGCTCACCCAACCCCCCGCCAGAGCCGCGTCCCGGATTCCGGGCGCGGCTTTTTTTTGCCCGTGCGGGCGGCGCGCGCTGCCGGAGGTCAACCGGAACGACACGTAGCGCCTACGAAACCAGCTCGCCCATGTCGTTGTAGACCTTGAGCCGGACGGCGACACCGTTGCGCTCAGATGCCGCCGACGCCAGACTGCGGATCGCGCTAATGGTGTAGCCGTTCCTACCGATGACCCTTCCGACATCCACCGAAGCGACCTTGATCCGGTAAACATGCTTTCCGCCATCTTCGAGCTCGTGGACCACTCCGGCAGACTCCGGCAGCGTCACCAGTCCGGCCAGCACGTACTCGAGAAACTCCTGTAATGCCTCACCCGCTTCCATCGTGTGCTTACCGTAGGCTCAACACGCACAAAAAAAAGCACCGCCCCAAAATATCAGGGACGGTGCTTCAAAAACGATCGGACGTCCGTCAGTTCGCCGCTGCGGTCTTGCGCGCCTTCTTGATGAGGCTGCCGACGGACTCGGAAGGCTTGGCACCTTTGCCGATCCAATCAGCGACCT
>CAZKYJ010000881.1:0-1467 GCA_964556355.1 uncultured Verrucomicrobiales bacterium
GATCGCCCGTTTCTCGTTTTCCACGCCCGGTCTTCCCAATGGCGCGGCTCCAGCGTCCATCGCCGACCTGCTCGACGGGCTCCGCATCACTGAGATCAACTACCATCCCGCTGGCAGCAACGACGACGAGTTCATCGAGCTCCGCAATATCGGAGCCGTTCCGCTCGCCCTTGGAGGGGTCCGTTTCACCGAAGGGATCGACTTCGAGTTCGCCCCCGGCATCATCCTCGATCCCGGCGCCTTTACGGTCCTGGTCGAAGACCTCGGCGGGTTCCAGTCGCGCTACGGCGATGGCATCACCGTGGGCGGCGTCTACGCCGGCAAGCTGAGCAACGGCGGCGAGACCCTCGCCCTCACCCTGCCCCGCCCCTACCCGGCGCACATCCTCCGGTTCCGCTACGAGGACAATTGGGAGCCCGCGACGGACGGGAACGGCGCCACCCTGGTCATGCGGGACGCGGAGGGCATCCACCCGCGAGACTGGAACCTCGCTTCCTCATGGATTTCCAGCAACGTCTTCGGCGGATCGCCCGGCACCGGATCGTC
This sequence comes from uncultured Verrucomicrobiales bacterium, assembly GCA_964556355.1. Classification (GTDB taxonomy): domain Bacteria; phylum Verrucomicrobiota; class Verrucomicrobiia; order Verrucomicrobiales; family DEV007; genus CAZKYJ01. The sequence goes on from CAZKYJ010000881.1 coordinate 547, forward strand.
ACCGACTATCACGAGTCCGCTGGCAGTTGCGGGCACCGTGGGAACGCCCCTGCTCTTCGGTTTGGAGGCTTCCTTCGGCCCGAACACGTTCGGTTCCGGAATCCTTCCCGCCGGACTCACGCTCGACACCACCACCGGCGAGATCTCGGGAACGCCGTCCGCTCCCGGCGAGTTCGTCGTTCCGATCATGGCCACCAACGCGTTCGGCAGCGCCACCGACGACCTCACATTCAGCATCGCCGCCCAACCGGTACCCGCAATCACGAGCGCGGGCTCCGCCAGCGGCCTCGTCGGCACGCTTTTCACCTACCAGATCACCGCGACGAACAACCCATCCAGTTTCACGGCCAGCACCCTGCCTGCCTGGCTACTGCTCGATAGCGCCAGCGGTCGGCTCTCCGGCATCCCACCCGCCCAAGGCAGCTTCGCAGTCACCATCGGCGCGTCCAACAGCGGGGGCACGGGCACCGCGCCGCTGTCTATCAGCATCACCATCGACGAGATCGCCGACGCCGCTGACACCAGCAGTCTGGCGTTCACCCAGTTTGGCGATGCCAGCTGGTTCGCCCAAACCACGGTCACCCACGACGGAATCGACGCCGCCCAGAGCGGGGAGATCACCCACAACCAAGAATCCACCATCCGCACCGAAGTCACCGGCCCGGGCGAGATCAGGTTCTGGTGGACGGTCTCGTCGGAGGCGAACTTCGACTTTCTCGAGTTCCAGCTCGACGGCGTTCCGCCTCCACAGGTGCAGCGCATTTCAGGGACTGTCGATTGGACGGAGATCACCTACGACGTTCCCGCGGGGAACCACACCTTGACCTGGACATACTACAAGGATGGATCCGTCAACCGGGGCACCGACGCCGGTTGGGTAGACGAGATCCGCTACGACTCCCCCGACTCCGATTTCGACGG
>CAZKYJ010000881.1:1477-2652 GCA_964556355.1 uncultured Verrucomicrobiales bacterium
GTGGGAACAGCAGTTTTTCGGGGGGCTCGGCCATTTGCCGGGTGACGACGACGATGGCGACGGGCAGTCCAACCTCGCGGAGTTTTGGGCGGGGTTCGACCCCACCGATCCGTCGTCCGTGTTCGCCATCTCGGCGATCGGCGCGAGCGGCGGCGGCGGGACGGTCGACCTCAGTTGGAACTCGTCCTCGGGGCACCGCTACCAGGCCCAGGTCAGCAGTGACATGAAAACCTGGCAAGACGTGGGGCTGCCGGTCGTCGCGGAAGGGACCACCGTCTCCGTCAGCGTTCCCGCGTTCAGCGGCGGCGGAACCGTCACCTTTGATCTCGTCACCGAGGCTTCACCGGCCCGCGCCCTCATCCCGTCCACCGATATCGGGACACTCTGGAAGGGCGGCGATGAGGCAGGCTTCGCCACCATCGGCGGCGACGCCTCGTGGTTGAGCGGGAGCGGTGGTATCGGCTACGAGAATTCGCCTGGTAGCAGCACCTCATACGTCCCGTTCATCGGCATTGACGTCATCGCAGCCCGCAACGTCCGCAGCTCGGTCTACGGGCGCTACCGCTTCGATCTGCCGGTCGATCCGGCCGATGTTCAATCCCTCGATTTCCGGCTTCGTGTCGACGACGGATTCGTTGCCTACATCAACGGCAGCCCCATCTCCTCGCTCAACGCCCCCTCCAACCTCGCGTGGGACAGCTCGGCAACCCAAGACAACAATGATAGCAACGCCCTCCAGCTAGTGCCCTACTCGGTTGCCACCCCGATCACCTACCTCCGACCCGGCGAGAACATTCTCGCCATCCACCTCATGAACGGCGACTCGGGCAGCAGCGACCTGCTCGCACAACCGACCCTCAGCGCCACCGTCGCGCTCGAATCCGATTCCTCGAACGTGTTCTGGCGCGTGATCGCAGTCGAATAGCTCCGCGTTCCCGCTAGCTCCGGCGCCCGATGCCAAAATCATTCCGGCACGCCGCGAGGCTCCTCTCCAGCTGGGCCACCTGGTAGTTGCGCTGCGCCTCGTCCCTGTCTTCGCCATCAGCCGGTTGGAACGCATCCATCGGCTCTCCCTCCTTGGCCAGGGCGACGAAGCGCGCAAACTCGCTCGCTTTCGCCTCCTGGTACGGTGTCCAAAAATCCTCCTGCAAGTATGGGAACGGCCGGGAGAATCC
>CAZKYJ010000882.1:0-2650 GCA_964556355.1 uncultured Verrucomicrobiales bacterium
TACCGCAACCACTTCGCCCGCCTCGGCGAGCCCGAGGGCACCGTCGGCGTCGCCGCCGCCGACGCCGCCGAGGCCCAGCGCGCCCTCGCCGCCCACACCGCCCTCGACACCGTGGTCGTCCGCGGCCTCGCCAGCGCCACCGCTGAGGCGATGACTGGACTGGCGGAGGCGGCGGCGCCCAACGTGTGAACGATTGATGACCCCATAGGGGTCACCACCGTTCACACGTCAGTACGGGGGCAAATCCTCATACCAGTCCCCGAGCATCTTGAAGGCCCGCCAGAAGCGCTGCTTGGCCTGCTCCTCGTCGAGTGAGTCGTCGATGTCCGGCGTGTAAAGGGCGTCGATCGTCGGGGTGAATGCCTGCACCTCACCCTCGCGCGGCTCCAGAGGGCGTGCGAGCGGCAGCTGCAGGTCGTTGACGATTCGCAGCGCCGGCTCGCCAATCACCACGAGGATTCTCGGCTGCACGATCGCGATCTCCTCGACCAGGCGGCGCACGCACTCCTCAGCCGCCAGGTCGGGCTCGGCGATCGGGCACTTGACGCAGAGGCTGCCGTAGACGACGAGCGGATCGATCCCCAACCGCTTGAAGCTCTTCATCAGCGCGTTGCCCGCCCGCCCGTAGAAGGCGACGCCCTCTTCGATCTCCGCCACGCCGGCGGCGTGCTTGACCATGAAGACGTCCGCCTGCGGGTGGCCGGATCCCAGCACCGGCATCAGGTTGCCGCGCGGGCAGTGCGGACACTCCTGGAGCTCGTGGGTCAGCTGGTTGAGCTCGCGGATCGCCCGCTCGAGGTACTTCTCCTTGATCTCGTCGTCCGTCGCCGGCACCTTGGCCGATCTCTTTGACGGGCCGGCCGCGGGTCCTTTCGCGCGGCGCGCTTGCATCAGCTCTTGCCTGTCCGCTCCGCTCGGGCCGAGCGCCGCTTCTTGCGCGGGCGGCCCCCGCGCACCGGCTTGGCGTCGGGAACGCTGCGCTTGGGCGCCTTCGGCCGCCCCGTGGTCTGCAGCAGCTTCAGCGCCTGCACGTAGACCAGGTTCTTGTGCTTGCGGGTGATGTCGGCGTCGCGCATCGCCTCGAGGAACTCCTGCGGCCCCTCGAAGTCGTGGATCCGCAGCCGGACGCTGCCCAGAGCCTGCGCGACATGGCTGTCGGAGCCGGCCCCCGGCACGATCCGGTACTTGCGCGCGAAGCGCTCCGCCTCCTCGTTGAAGGCGGTCAGGGCGACCCGCGGGTTGAAGACCTCGAGGATGTCTATCTCCTCGACGATGTCCAACAGGTGCTCGTAGTCGGGCACGGAGTGGAAGCGGTCGAACGGATGGGGCACGTACACGAGCCCGCCCTGGCGGCGGATCTCGGCGATCGTCTCCGCCATCGTCATCCCAGGCGGGATCCTCTCCTCGACGAAGAGCCCGATCACCTCTCCCTGCTCGGCCGTCTTCACCTCCTCGCCGACTATCACCTTGATGTCGCCCAGCCGCTCGGCGATCCGCCGTGCCTCCAGGGCTCCTGAGACCTCGTTGTGGTCGGTGACGGCGATCGCCCCGAGCCCGCGGTCGCGGGCGGTCTCCAGGAGCACCTCGACCGGAGTCGCGCAGTCGCGGGAGTGGTCGGTGTGCATGTGCAGGTCGGCCTCGATCAGGGGCCGCTCGATGATCCGCCGGCGCACCTCCGGGTTGCCGGCCGGGTCCTGCCGGCGCCCGATCAAGCGCCGGTAGATCGCTTCGAACTCGCCCGCCACCTCACCCCAGTCGCGATCGCCGCCCGCCGGCGCAACAAGCTCGTACGGGCCCGGGAAGTAGCGTTCGAGCAGCTTCGCCGTCAGCGGCGCCGACACCGTGCGGGAGTCCAGGCGCCCGAAGAAGATTTCAACCAGGGGGCGCGCGACCTGAGTGGAGAGGACGCGTTCCTGCGGCGCGTGGAAGGTGGCGACGTTGAGCGAGAAGGAGTGGCGCAGCGCCGCCGAGGAGACGCTGGGGGCGAACGGCTCGTGGACGTGCACGATGTCCAGCGAGTTCCCCCCCAGAAGCTTCTTGACGGAGTCGCCGGCGGCGACGCGCAGGACCCGGTGACCACGGGCTTCGAGCTCCTGGGAGAGCCGCCGGACATATTCGTTGACCGGGTTCCGGGTGCTCCGCCGGTGGGGCGTCACCTGGGCTATCGCGAGCGACTTTGAAGACACTGGTTCATGCAGGATAGGAGCCCGCGCCGGGCGGGCTCCGATTCAGGCCTTTGTCTCGGTCGCGGGGGCCTTGGTGGCCCCTGCCACCGGAGCCTTGCCGCGTGCGTGGGCGGCGATGAACTCCTCGGTCTGCTCGCGGGCCTCGTCGTCTGGGCGCTGGGTGTGGGGCGACTTCATCAAGTAGCTGGAGGGGCCGTCAAGCTGCCCCGCGATGCCGTTGTTCAGCGCCAGCTTGATGATCCGCACCGCGTCGATCACCACGCCGGCGGAATTCGGCGAGTCCCAGACCTCGAGCTTCAGCTCGACGTTGAGCGGCACATCGCCGAAGGCCTTGCCCTCCAGGCGGATGTGGGCCCACTTGCGATCGGTGAGCCACGCGACGTAGTCCGACGGGCCGACGTGGACGGCCTCCTCGGGCAGCTCGTGCCCCATGATCGAGGTGACGGCGTTGGTCTTCGAGACCT
>CAZKYJ010000883.1:0-2649 GCA_964556355.1 uncultured Verrucomicrobiales bacterium
CGATGTCCCTCCCCAACCCCCCGACACCCAGCCGCTTCCCGGCGACCCGCTGCAGCCTCGCCACCCAGCGCCGGCACGACGGCGCGGAAAAACGTGGGGGGCGCTGCCAGTTCGTATCGATCGACGTCCCCCTCGCGGAAGATGGTGGCATCGCGCGGCGCCGGGACTTTCGAGTTATTCCCCCAGGGCAGCTTCGAGGCGGTGGGCGCAACCATTGAGCTGGGGGACGGGATCAGCAAGGTGGTCGCCGTCGGCGTTTCCCAGGACGCCCAGAGCCATTATTGGGTGGCAGGAATGGCTCCCTCGTATGGGACCTCCGCAGAGCGCAACCGGGGAGCGAGATCAACGCCATCTCCCGGATCGACGAGGGCGCGCTGCTCAACCTCTCGTCCGCCGAATGGTTCGAGCGCTGGCGAGAATTTCGCGCCCGCCATCCGAATTACCACCGGCTGAGCTGGTCGGCGGAGGCAAGGGTTCGGCACCACCAAAACCGCGCCGCTGAAGCCGCCGCGCGCGACCAACGCGACACCGAAGGCTGGCACCGCGCGCGCCTCGCGGAACTCGGGCAGTAGCTCCCGGGAACACTCTCACCCATTCCGGGGAACTCCTGCGACCGGAGCCGGATGACGGGGTGAACCGACAGACATCCAGTTCCCCGGGCGAACCAGAATAGCTAGCGGCAAAGCCTCCATCGCTGCCATCGTCTTCCCCCCCGACTTGCGGCCGCCGGATCGGGCGGCGCTCGATGGGAGGATCCCCGCCGCGCCCCAACTCCCGTTTTGACAGAGCGATCGCCCACCGTGACTGGTGGAGGGATGCCCCCCGCCAACAAGTTCTTCCCGCTCGTCGCGCTGCTCGTCGCGCTGCTCGCCACCCCGAACGCGCCCGCCTCCGAGCGCCCGCCGAACATCGTCCTCATCCTCTCCGACGACCAGTCGTGGACGGACTACAGCTTCATGGGCCACGGGGAGATCGAGACCCCGCACCTCGACCGGCTGGCCGAGCGCAGCGCGTACTTCTCGCGCGGCTACGTGCCCACTGCGCTCTGCCGCCCGTCGCTGGCCACCCTCGCCACCGGGCTTTATGCCCACCAGCACCACATCAGCGGGAACGACCCCGCTCTCCTTCCCGACATGGAGAAAAACCGCGGCCAGCAGTCCCCGGATTATCGCGCCCTCCGCGAAAAGCTCATCGCCAAGATCGACCGCTTTCCCACTGTGATGGATCTGTTAGGGGACCGCGGCTACCTCAGCCACCAGTCCGGCAAATGGTGGGAGGGCAATTTCCGGCGCGGCGGCTTCACCCACGGGATGACCCGCGGCTTCCCCGAACCCGGCGGACGCCACGGCGACGACGGGCTCGACATCGGCCGCAAGGGGATGAAGGCCGTGTTCGATTTCGTCGACATGGCCGTCGAGGCCGAGAAGCCATTCTACCTCTGGTACGCCCCGTTCCTCCCCCACTCGCCGCACAACCCGCCGCAGCCCCTCTCCGAGAAATACAAGGCCAAAGGCGTCGAGTCCGATCACGTCGCCCGCTACTACGCCATGTGCGAGTGGTTCGACGAGACCTGCGGGCAGCTCATCGACTACATCGGAGAGAAGGGTCAGGCCGAGAACACGATGTTCGTCTACCTTAGCGACAACGGCTGGATCCAGAGCAACGACAGCTCCAAGTACGCCCCGCGCTCGAAACAATCACCCAACGAGGGCGGCGTGCGGCAGCCGATCATGTTCAGCTGGCCCGGCGTCATCGCACCCGGCGACCGGGGCGATCAGCTCTGCTCGAGCATCGATATCGTCCCCACCATGCTGGGCGCCGCGGGTGCCGCCATCACGGAAAACCTCCCCGGCTACAACCTGATGCCCGTCCTCAAGTCCGGCGAGCCCACCCCCCGCAAGACCGTCTTCGGCGAAGGGAACGCCCACGACGTTGCCGACGTCGACGACCCCGAAGCGTCACTGCTCTACCGCTGGGTCGTCGAGGGGAAATGGAAGCTCCTCCTCACCTACGACGGCGCCCTCGGCCGCTACGCCAGCAGCCACCCCCGCACCGAGAAGCGTCCCCAGCTTTTCGATCTCACCACCGATCCCCACGAGGAAACCAACCTGGCCAAAGAGCACCCCGAAGTCGTCGCCAACCTCGCCGCCAAAATTGCCGACTGGTATCCCGTGACCCAGCGGCAGACGATCACGGTCTGGAGCGAGTAGCGACGGGGCCGGAGCCACTCCTCGACGGGCGGATGCCGCTGACCATTTCCCGCTCCTGCAGCCGCCTCGGTCGGCGACCCCGCCCTTTCTCCTTGCCAGCGCCCCCCAAGCGCCCATGTTTCGGATATGCTTCCCCGATCCCTGTACCGCACCTTAGGTGCCGCCAACACCCTTGTGCTCGCCTTGCTCGCCCCTTCGACGGCATCCGCCGCGCTCCTCGGCTACGAAGGGTTCTCCTCCGCGATCTACAACACGGGCGCCAGCGGCACGGGTGCCGACTTCGCCACGGACGACCTGCGGGGGCAAGGTTCCGGCAGCGGTTCCGGCTTCTCCGGCAACTGGGCCGTCCCGACCATCGCGGGCAATTTCGGTTCCGGCTACTGGACGACCACGGATAGCTCGACGGTGTACGACTACTTCCGCGCCGCTACCGGCCAGG
>CAZKYJ010000884.1:0-2648 GCA_964556355.1 uncultured Verrucomicrobiales bacterium
CACGATTCCGTCTGGGCTCCGAACTTCCCCGACCGGACGATCCACGCCGGCGTAGCGCCCCTCACCCCCGATCAGCTTCGGGCGATCGCCGACCGCGAAACGCCTGGTTGGACCACGGTCGATCTCGTTCCCGCCCCGCCCGCCAGCGCTGACGGGCAGACGGATCCGGCACGCGTGGTCGCCCGGGCGCCGGGTTGGGGGCCCGCGTTCTTTCCAATTGTCATTCAGGTCGATCCCGGAACGGGGGAGGTTCTCGATACGCATTCGTGGGGCGACCTCTCCGGTGGCACCCGTCTCCTCGCGTGGGCGCGCTGGTTGCACAAGGGAGAGGCCTTCGGCCGCACCGGCCAGCTCGTCGCCGGAGCCGCTTGCCTGGTGATGCTTGCCCTTGTCTACACCGGCTGGGCGCTCGCGTTGCGACGGCTCATCCGGAGGCGTCCGGGATCGCGGCCGCCGTCGGGTCGCGGCCGCCAACCCTAAGGTTCGCCGATGCAGTAGACGCTCTTGTGGGTACGAAGATACTGGCGGGTGCCGGCAAAAATGGAGCTGGTGGGGTGGAAATCGATCTCGTTGACGCCCACCAGTCCGTAGCGATCGCCCGGTTCGAGGACGGCGGTTTTGCCATGCTGGTTGGAGACGAAGAGATGGTTGCCGGCGAGGTGGACGCTGGCATAGACGCGCTGGGCGAGGGGCAGGCGCTCGGAGTAGACCACGTCGCCGGTGGCGGCATCGGTTACCTGCCAGTCGGCACCGAGGCTGACGGTGTAGATCATGCCACCGTCGACGACGGGAGAGGCGATCTGGTATTGGGCGCGAGATGTGGGGGTCTGCCAGCGCCTGGTGACGCTCAGCGCCTCCGAGATGCCCGATGGAAACTCGAAGGCCGAGAGCTGCCCGTTTTCGGGGATGACGAGAAGGTTCTCGTGAACGACGGGGGAGGACTGGGTGAGCGCGAAGAGGCCGTCGGCGAGAATCTTGCCGTCGGCGGGCCGGATGATGCACCCGGACGGGTGCACGATGACGGGCTGCCCGCCGACCTGTCCAAGGACGGGGGAGGCGTGGGTGGCGGGGCGCTGGAGCCGCCACCGGGGGCTCCCCGTGCTCGCGTCAAGGGCGACGACGTCGGTGAAATGGACGATGAGTTGGCCGCCGGCGAGCAGAGGGGAACCGGCGTGGCCGAAGCCGGTTTTCGGAAGCTCGACGAAGCGCTGCCAGCGGAGGGCGCCGTCAAGGGAGTAGGCGGCGGCCACGCCGTTGGAGAAGGTGGCGTAGATCGAGCTGCCGTCCGACACCGGGGTGGCGGCGGCGCTGCCCGCATGCCCGTCGGGGTTGTGGGACGGTTGGTCGGCACCGGCGGGAATGCCGATCGACGGGGGGAGGTCGTCGGTGGAGTGGCTCTTCTGCCAGAGGACGCTGCCGTCCTGTGCAGAGAGGCAGAGGAGCAGGAAGGGGTCTGAGGTGACGAAAACGCGGTCGCCGACGAGCACCGGGGAGGCCGGAGAGGTGCCGGGGAGATCGGTTTTCCAAACGATGTGCTCGGTGGGTGACCAGTGGAGCACGGGGTTGGCGTCGGGAAAACGCCCGGTCCCGTCGCCCCGCCAACCGTACCCGTTTTGGGCGACGGATCGCTCGGGCGGGAGAGCGATCGAGACGAGCGAGAGGAACGCCAAGACCCGAGTGAGGAGCTGGAGGGGGCGCATGAGAGGACATTGCCAAAGCTTCTCAGCAGAGTAAAGACCGTGATGGTAGCGGATCGGATGGCCGGGCCGATGCTCGGTTCCGTTGAGGAGCCCCCGGTGACAGCTTCGTTGGGACAGGTGCGACCGACGCCACTTTCGTCCGATGGGCGCCTCGGGCAATCCCCCCCCTTCGCCGTGCGTCTTCCCGAAAACTCCGGGACCGGTGTCCGCGATTCGGGAGGTCGGGTGCGGGTTCCTCCAATCATCCCGCAAGGGTTATCGCTGGAAGCCGCTGACGAGCCGGACAAAGTTCGCCGGGGGGAGCGAACTGTCGGTGGCGGGCTGCGCGGTGAAGGAACTCGCGCTATCCTCGGGGACGAGCCCCGGTTCGTTCTCGGTGGTGCCGACTTTGATCAGGCCGGTGCCGAAAGTGTTCCCCTCCAGGGTGAGAACGCCCCCGGTCAGGCTGTAGCTGCTCTCGCCGGGATGGTTCATCAGGATCCGATCGAGGGTGAACCGCCCTCCCGATTGCTGGAACCGAGGGGTGCCGCCGGTCGCCTGGATCTCGAAGGTGTGGCCGATCGTCGAAGCCGCGACCGAGCCGGCCGAGATGACAAATCGGCTCCCCCCGGAAAGCTCGGCGCGGTCGAAAGTGAGAGTCGGGGTGCTATCGAGGAAAATCTGGTAGGTTGTCCCCTCTGGCACGAGGAGATCCTCGACAGTCAGATCCCCGTTCGTGTGCCGGAACTCGGTGTGCTCCAGCAACTCCAATGCGTGGTTGACCTTCAGGGCGCTCGGCCACTGGTAGGAGAACTGCAAGGAATTGCCCAAGTAGGGTCGGAGCGCCATCGATGCCAAGGCGGTGACCCCGCTGATCGGAACGTAGTTGATGCTGACGTTGCCTCCGGAAAAGCTCGTGCCCACGCTGACGATGTTGACCGTGTCGTTCTGTCGGGGAAGACCGCTGAC
>CAZKYJ010000885.1:0-2642 GCA_964556355.1 uncultured Verrucomicrobiales bacterium
GCGCCACTCGACGGTGGCGGCGTCGATCGAGACGCTTTTCTTCATCTGCATGAAGGCCTCGTCGTTGATCATACCGTCCGGGACGCCCCACTCGCTGAGCCCCTCGCGAAGGCCATCCATCATCGGGCCTGGGCCGCAGGTGTAGTACTCAAAATCCTTGTGGGGGAGAGCCTTCTTCATCAGGCCGATATCGACCCGGCTCTTGTGGTCGTAGTCTTTACCGAGGACTTCGCTGTCCTTGGGGCGGCTGTAGGCCACGTGGACGTGAACGTTCTTCCGCCCGGCGGAGCGCCACTCCTTGACGCCGTAGAAGAAGTAGATCTCGCGGCGGGAGCCGGTCTCCATGAGGTGGTTCATCATGGCGAGGACGGGCGTGAGGCCGATGCCAGAGCCGTTGAGGACGACGCCACCGGTGCCGTGGGGGTCGAGGGCAAACCCGCCCGAGGGCGCGAGGACGTCGAGGATGTCGCCCTCGTGGATGTGGTCGTGGAAGTAGCCGGAGACGACGCCGGGGGGGATTTTGGGTTTGTCCCGTGGGGCGGCGACCCGCTTGATGCTGACCCGGTAGTGGTCGGGGCGGTGGCAATCGGATAGGCTGTAGCAGCGGACGACTTCCTTGCCTTTGATCGGGATCGAGAAAGTGAGGAACTGGCCAGGCAGGAAATCGGGCAGCGGGATCTTGTTGTCGTGGGGTTCGAGGTAGAACGAACAGACGCCCCCGGGTTCGGGCACCTTGCGGGCGACCCGGAATTTTCGGGAGCCGTTCCACGCGGAGGGGAGTGCTTCGCGGCGCTCGCGCTCTTCGCGGACGATGGTGATTTCCTCCCGGAGGCGTGCGATCTCGTGGTCATCGATGACGCTCCGCTGCCGGTGGTAACCCAACTGCTGAGCAACCATCGAGGCGATGACGGCACCTCCACCGAGCAGAAGCACCCACCCGGCGATCTGATAGATGCTTGAGTAATCCATGAAACCTTGGAGGCTGGCAGGCTAGAACTTGATCCGGAGCTCCGACCGGAGCCCGTAGCCGACCTCGCTGTCCTCGTAGCCGGCGATAAAGCCGTCAAGAACCCAGATGTAGTGCTGTTTGAAGCCCTTCTGATAGCGCACGCCCAAGCCGCCTCCGGAGCGGATGTCCCCTCCGGTATCAACCCTACCACCGAGTTCGACGAGAACCTGGCTGGTCTTGAGAACGTCGAAGAAATGCTGGTAGCCGAGAGCAGCTCCCAGTGAGCTGCTGTTCCGGTTGGAAAGGGCGGCACCGTACTCGCCGAGGCCGACGGCGGCGTAGAGAATCCCGGTCGTTCCAAGCGGGCCACCCGTAGACGGGTCGCGAGCGACTGACGAAAAATCATCGATTCCCCAATAGGTATTCAAATACATGATATCGTCGTTGTAGTCCGCCGTGCGGGAGAGCTGGTGGAAAAGCAGGACCCCAGAACTGACGGCCGGCGTCTCGTCGTCCAGCGCGATGGAGGCGAGAACCCGCCCGGTGGAGTTGAACTTCCCGAAACGGCGGGTCGCCCCGAGACCGAGATAGATGCCGTCCCCGCCGGTGGAGTCGTCGCCGCTGACGTAGAAGGCGTCGGCCTCCACGGTCGTCTTGTCATAGTCGAAAGCAGTCGAGATGCCGTAGAGGAAGGCGTCCTCGTCCTCGACATTATTATTCCGGTGAATGTCCCCCCAGCCAAAAAGGCCGGTGATGCGGGAAGCGGAAGATCCTAGAAGGAAGAGCGAGGCGCGGGTGATCCCGATGGCATCGATACTGTCGTTGAGGAGGATGCCGTCCTGGAAGTTGAGTGGCATCCGACCGACTGCGAAGCCGTAGTCGAGGTTGCCGGTGTCCTCGGGGTCGAGGTTCGGGAAAAGCTCGCCGAAGTCACCTTCGAAATAGAGGCTGCGGATATTCCCGTTGATATTGTTTTCGAATCCATCTTCGCCGGTGCTGTCTTCGAATCGGTAGCCGAAAAACTCGCCTTCCCGGTCGAGCGGCCGAATGCTGAAGAAGAGGCGCTCGGTGGGCGTGAGGTAGATGTTCGTGTTGACGTCGAGCCGGGTGGCGATCTCCGAGACGTCCCGGAGGCCGTTGTCAAAAGTTTGGATCGCGGTGCGGGATTCCCCGTAGATCACGACCACCGGCTGCCAGACCGCTCCGGTCGGGATTTCGAATCCGGGGTTGATCGATCCGCGCCCGAGGAACGGGTTGGCTCCGAAAATGGTTTTGCGCTCGGGAACTTCGATGTCCTCCCCGGTTTCGTTCCGCTCTTTGATCAGCCGCTTGCGCTCGCGGTTGGACTTGAAGATGGCGTCCTCAATGACTTCGGTGACGGGTGCGGGGCGCTCGATGAAGCCTTCCCCGATCTCCTGCCACGGGACGGCCTCGTCGCTGAACTGGAAGGACCCTCCACCCGCCGCGAAGATGGCGGCAGGCATGGTCAGGCCGAGGAAATAAGATCCGATGTTTAAGAACGAACGTGCTGCCATTGAAATAAAGGTTGGTGTCAGGAGCTTGATACCTCAAACTCCTGACACCCGTCAACCTTTCTCCGTCGCAAAGTAAAAGATTTCTTTGCGACGGAGGCCATCCTACAACGACGCCTGATCTGTCGACGGAGACTCCGTCTCGGCGTCAGCCGAGAAGT
>CAZKYJ010000886.1:0-2642 GCA_964556355.1 uncultured Verrucomicrobiales bacterium
ATCGAGCTCCTCAATACCGGCCCCGATCCCATCGACCTTGGCGGCTACCGGTTCACCGATGGTGTCGAGGGCGTCGTCCCAGCCGGCACCGTCCTCGACGTCAACGAATTCCTCCTCCTGGCGGAGAACCCGGCCGCCCTCGCCGCCAAATTCGGAACCATCCCCGCCTCGACGGTGATCGTCCCGTTGGCCGGCTGGCTGTCCAACGACGGGGAAATGGTCGAGCTGAGCGACGCCACCAACGGTGTCGTCGATGGGGTCGATTACCGCTCCGAGTTCCCCTGGCCGATCGCCCCGAACGGCGAGGGCGCGTCCATGCAGCTCATCAACGCCGCGCTGGACAACGACCTCGGCTGCTCCTGGCGGGGAGGCCCGCCCACCCCCGGTCTCGCCAATTCCGTCTTCGCCGACAATGCCCCGCCCGCCATCCGGCAGGTCGGACACACACCACAGACGCCCACTTCCGCCGAGCCGCTCACCGTCAGCGCGAAAGTGACCGATCCCGATGGCGTCGCCGCAGTCGATCTCCTCTACCAGATCGTCGCCCCCGGCGCCTTCGTCCCCGCCTTCCTCCCTAACAGTTACACCACACTGACAAGCAACCCGTCCGCCCCGCTCCAAGCAAACCCCGCATTCGAGGATCCCGCCAGCTGGACGGCGGTTCCCATGGTCGAGTCCACCGGTGGCACCGGCATTTTCACCGCCTCGATCCCCGCCCAGGCCCACCGCACCCTCGTCCGCTACCGCATCGTCGTGGAGGACGCGCTCGCCGCCTCCGTCCGCGTCCCATATGCCGACGATGCCTCCTTGAACTTCGCCGCCTTCGTCTTCGACGGCGTCCCGGCCTACACCGCCCAAAGCGGTACCACCTTTGACGTCGCCACCCTCACCTCGCTGCCCGTCCACATCATGCTCACGCGGGACGAGGACCGCGCCTACGCCTACGCCTATTCCTCGACCGGCGACGGTGGCTTCCAGATCCCCAAGGGCAACCGCAACGCCCGCCGCGCCTACAACTGGGAGTGCGCCTACGTCTTCAACGGCATCGTCTACGACCACGTCGGCTGGCGGCTCCGGCAGAACAACGACCGCTACGCGGGCAACGGGAAGCGGTCGATGCGCTACGCCTTCAACCGCGGCCACTACTTCCAGGCACTGGACGATGACGGCAGCGAGCTCCCCGTCAAGTGGCGCCGCATGAGCACCAGCAAGATGTCCCGCTTCGGCGGCACCAACAGCTTCGGCTTCCACGAGAACATCAACTCGAAACTCTGGCGGATGGTCGGTGTCGAGTGCCCGACTTTCCGCCCCGTCCACTTCCGCATGATCGACGGGGCCGCCGAGGCGCCCGACCCCTACAACGGCGATTTCTTCGGGCTCGCCACCGTCGTGCAAGACATCGACGGACGCCTCCTCGACGAGCGCGAACTGCCCTCCGGCAACATCTACAAGCTCAAAGACGGCGCCACAGACCCCCTCGAACTCCAGCGCCACCAGGATCGCGACTCCGTGACGGACGGCTCGGACTTCACGAACATCCGCACCAACCTGAATGCCGCCCAGACCGACGCCTGGCTCTCCGACCACGTCCACTGGGACCAGTGGGCGCGCTACCACGAGGTCGTGGAAGCCGTCCGCCACTACGACTACGGCACCCCCAACACCCACTTCAAAAACCGCGCCTGGTATTTCCAGCCGGAGCCCGGCACCCCGTTCGGGCTCCTCCGCATCATCCCGCACGACCACGACGCCTCGTGGTCGCGCGGCTATCACGACAACCTCAACAGCGTGGGCAACTCCATCGGCACCGGCTTCCCCTGGGCAGCCATCTTCGACGACATCCGCCGGCCCCCCGCCGGTGTGGAGAAAGCCACCTTCACGATCTCCTACCGGAATTTCGTCCGCTCGTTCCGCGACCTGCTCTGGCAGGAGGAGACGGTCTTTGCGCTCATCGACCAGCACGAGGCCGCCCTCGCCGCCTTCAGCCTCGCCGACCGCGAGCGCTGGACCGGCGCCCCCGCCGCCGCTGGCAACGAGGCCATGGAACCCATCGAAAACATCACCGCACCCATGAAGGAGTTCGCCTTCACGGAGGATCTCGTCTACGGCCAGCCGCTCGCCGGGGGGCGCGCCGCCTTCCTCGATGCCCTTGCCGCGGACCCCGCCATCCCCGACACCCCCACCATCGCCACCGCCGACCACCGCACCTTCACCTCCAGCGCCCCCGCCGACCCGAACTCGGCCATCGAGTGGCGCCTCGCCGAGGTCGACGTGGCCAACGGCGCCTTCGAGTGGGACGCCACCCACGGGGCGAGCGCTAGCACGACCACCTACACCTTCCCCGCCTCCGCGGCTCGCCCCGGGCGCACCTACCGCGCCCGCGTCCGCCACACCGACGCCACCGGCCGCTCCAGCCACTGGTCGGCCCCCGCCGAGTTCCTCGGCCAGCCCGCCGACCTCTCGCCCTACACCTCGTCGCTCGTCATCAGCGAGCTCCACTACCACCCGCTCGACCCCAACCCCGCCGAGCTCGCCGCCGGCTTCGACGACGACGACCGCTTCGAGTTCGTCGAGCTGCGCAACGTCGGGCCCGCCCCCATCGACCTCACCGACGTGCGCTTCACCAAGGGCATCGACTTCGA
>CAZKYJ010000887.1:0-2639 GCA_964556355.1 uncultured Verrucomicrobiales bacterium
ACCCTCGCGCTCGATGATCCCGCCATCGGGGTTATCATGCGTGGCGCGGGCGTGCTTCTTGATCATGCGCACGCCCTCGATGATGACTTGTCCCTTCTTGTGATTGACCTGGAGGATCTCCCCCTCGGAGCCACGGTGGTTCCCGGAGATCACTTTGACGTGATCGCCTTTCTTGACGTGGGTTTTGATTCGGCTGCTCATGGTGCGGCGGGTAGGTAAAAATGGATAGTGCGAAAATCTTAGAGAACCTCGGGGGCGAGCGAGACAATCTTCATGAAGTTCTGCTCGCGAAGCTCGCGGGCGACCGGGCCGAAGATGCGGGTGCCCTTCGGGTTTTTGTCCTTGTCGATGATGACGATGGCGTTGCGGTCGAAGCGGAGGATCGAGCCGTCGTTGCGGCGGATGGGGGCGGCGGTGCGCACGACGACGGCGCGGACGACCTCGCCCTTTTTCACGTTCGAGGTAGGCGTCGCCTCCCGGATGTGGGCGGTGATAATGTCGCCGACACCGGCCGAGCGGGTACGCTTGCCGAGGACGCCGATCATCTTGGCGATGCGGGCGCCGGTATTATCGGCAACCTGCACTTTGGATTCCATCTGTAACATGGCCGTGGAGAAGTAGTGGGTAATGAATTGAGAAAAGAGGGGGGGCGCCGGGAGCCGATCAGTGAGCGAGCACTTCCACGAGGCGCCAGCGCTTGAGCTTGCTCAGGGGCCGGGTCTCGATAACGCGAACCTTGTCGCCCGTCTTCGCCTCGCCGTTCTCGTCGTGGGCGTAGAGCTTGGTCGTGCGCTTGATGATTTTGCCGAACTTCGGGTGGGGCACGCGCCGGACGACGTCGACGACGATCGTCTTGCTCATGCCGTCCGAGGTCACCACCCCGACGCGGGTCTTGCGGAGGCCGCGCCCCGTCTCCCCCTCGGCGGTCTCGGCGAGGGATGCGGCGGCACCTTGCGGTCCGTCGTTGCTGGCGACGGCCGGTGTCTCGGCGGCGTCGGTCTTAGATTCGTCTTCGCTCATGGCTAAAAAATGCTTCGGTAGATTGAGAAATGGTGCGTGCCCAGATTAGGCCTGGGCCGCGGCCTGGGCGTGTCGGTCGGTCAAGATGGTCTCGATGCGGGCGATGGTCCGGCGGATCGTGCGGAGCCGCGCCGGGTTCTCCAGCTGGCCGCTCTGCTGTTGCAGGCGGAGGTTCATGACCTCGTGCTTGAGGTCGCGACGCTGGGAGTGCAGCTCGTCGTCGGAAAGCTCGCGGATCTCTTTGATTTTCATCGTTGGGATAGTTGGTGAAGTGGGTGGACGGTCCCGCGCCTAGATGGCGCGGGTAACGAATCGGCAGCGGATCCCGAGTTTGTTCGAGGCCAGGCGGCAGGCTTCGCGGGCGGCGGACTCGGGGACCCCGTCAACCTCGAAGAGCATGTTGCCGGGTCGGACGACGGCGACCCATGCTTCGACGGGTCCCTTACCTTTACCCATCCGGGTTTCCGGCGGACGCTTGGTGATCGACTTGTGGGGAAAGATCCGAATCCAGACCTTGCCCTTACGCTTGAGGTAACGGTTGATCGAGATCCGGCAGGCTTCGATCTGATTGTTGGTCACCCATCCGCGCTCGAGCGTCTGCAGGCCAAACTGACCGAAGGAGACCTCGGTTCCACGTTTCGCGTCCCCGGCGCGGCTACCGCGGTGGGACTTGCGAAATTTAACTTTTCGGGGCATCAATGCCATGGCTCGTGGGATGTTAGAGAGTTATCGTTGGAAGATTCGTTTCGGTGATGGCCGGGTGGCCGGATCGCAGCTTAGAGTTTCCGCGCTCCGGTCGTTCCGGAAGGGGCACGCTTATCTTTGCCGTCGTCCTCGTTCTTGGTCATCCAGCACTTGACGCCGATGATCCCATAGACGGTTTTGGCTTCGGCGAAGCCGTAGTCGATGGGCACACGCAGCGTCTGGAGCGGGACCTTGCCCTGGCGGTAGGACTCCGCGCGGGCAATGTCAGCACCGCCGAGGCGCCCGGCACAGCGGATGCGGATGCCTTCGGCACCGAAATCCATGGTGGTCTGAACCGCGCGCTTCATGGCGCGGCGGAACGAGATCCGGCGCTCAAGCTGAAGAGCAACATTCTCCGCGACGAGCTGCGCGTCAAGTTCGGGTTGCTTGATTTCGAAGATATCGATCTTCACCTGCTTGCCGCACATCCCGGAGATCTCGGCGTTCATACGCTCGATCTCGGATCCTTTGCGACCGATGACCAGTCCCGGGCGGGCGGTGAACAGGGTCACGCGGACGCTGTTCCAGGCGCGCTCGATAACGATCTTGGAAACGGCAGCGAAGGCGAGCTTC
This sequence comes from uncultured Verrucomicrobiales bacterium, assembly GCA_964556355.1. Taxonomy (GTDB): domain Bacteria; phylum Verrucomicrobiota; class Verrucomicrobiia; order Verrucomicrobiales; family DEV007; genus CAZKYJ01. The sequence continues at coordinate 2,338 of CAZKYJ010000887.1, forward strand.
TCTTTGAGATACTTGCGGATCTTGAGGTCGCTGTGGAGGTTTTCGGCAAATTCCTCTTCCGGGGCGTACCACTTTGAGCGCCAGTCCTTCTGGAAGGCGAGTCGGAATCCGATCGGGTTTACTTTCTGTCCCATGATGCGTGCGTGTTGCGGTGTAGCGTGTGCGTTTCTTGTGAGTGGGGGTCTACTCGGCGTCGGCTTCCGGCGCCTTCGGTTTGGCGAGTTTTGGAGCCCGCCTCTTCGGCTTCGCCGCGGGGGCCTCTTCGGTAGCCGCGGGGGCCTCTTCGGTAGCCGCGGGGGCCT
>CAZKYJ010000888.1:0-2636 GCA_964556355.1 uncultured Verrucomicrobiales bacterium
TCTATGCGCCCGGTGAGTCGGGGGTGGTTGAAGGCCTCTTCAAGGTCGGTGGCGTGGAGGGGAAAACCGAGAAATTGGTCACCCTTCAAACCTCGTCCAAGGACACTCCGATGCAGCAATTGACCATCGGGATCGAAGTGCCGACTCTTTTCGAGATCGGTCCGGATCTGACCCAGTGGGTGGTGGGGGAGGAACCGGTGACGAAGTCGGTCTCGTTCAAGGTGCTCACCGAAGAGCCGGTTCACATCACCGATGTGACGGCGTCCCGTGCGGGATTTGATTACGCCGTTCGGACGATCAAAGAAGGGCGCGAGTACGCGATCGACGTGACGCCGCAGTCCACCGGCGCGGTGAAGCTGGGCGTGCTACGGATTGAGACGGACTGTTCGATCGAGAAGCATCGTCGCAAGATGGCATTCTATGGTGTGGTGAAGGAGCCGCGTCCGAATTCGTGAAGATCGCCCCCTTGGCAAAGCAGGCGGCGGTCCTGCTCTTCCTCGCCGCCGCATCGGGAGCGGCCGTCTACGCGCTCCATCCGCTGGCACCGGCGCTGTATCTTGAGGACGTCCCGCTCGGACAGGGCGAGACGACGATGGCGCTCGTGGACGAGCAGTGGGGTGCGGATGTTTTCTGGGTCGATGCGCGTCCCCGCGAGCAGTACGAGGAGGGGCACCTGCCGGGAGCATTTTTGCTTAACGAGCAGGAGTGGGACACCCAGCTCTTCGAGCACTACGAGACGATCGTCGAGAATGATCGTCCGGTCGTCATTTACTGCGGGAGCGAGGCCTGCCAGTCTAGCCACAAGATCGCGCAAAAACTCCGCGAGCAGGTCGGGATGACGGATGTCTACGTCCTCCGCGGCGGTTGGAAGGAGGCGCAGAAACTCCTCCACTGAAGTCTCGCTGGCTGGCCCAGGGCCTCAGTCCCGGTTCATGAGGAGCTGGAGAATGTACCAGAACATGAGAGCGATGCCCGAGAATAGGCCGAGCGCCGCGGCAACGTGCTGGTCCGGGCGGTAGTGGTGAATCATGTTCGACGTGGTGTAGAGAATCGACGCCCCGGCTACCACGACCATGCCGAGCGAAAACCAGGTTCCGAGGTTGATGGGGAAGAGGAAGCTCGCGCCGATGAGGCCAAGTGCGGCGATCCCCGCGATCTTGAGCATTCCACCGAGGAAGGAAAAATCTTTCTTCGTGGTGAAAGCGACCACGGTGATGCCGACGAAGAGAATCCCCGTAAAGAACGTCGCCTGGGCGAGGATACCGACACCGGCCACGCCGACCGCCATCATGATGAGCGGCATGAAGACGAAGGCCTCGGCCACCACGAAAAGTCCGAGCCCGAGGTACTGCATGCCCTGCGAAGCGCCTGAGAGTGCCCATTTGTCGGCGATCCATGACACGCCGATGAAGAGGACGATCACCAACCACCACGAGGCGGTCATCTTTTGGGCGAGCGCGCTGGCCCACGGCATTTGCAGGAGGAGTGACTCGAGGCCAACGAACGCGAGGAGCGCCCCAACCAAGTGCACATAGGTGTTTTTGAGGAACGCGGAGCGCACGTTGGGCGCGGCGGCGGCTACCGTGTAGGGGTTCGAATAGGCGGATGTTTCTGAGAGCATGGCATGATATACGTTCGCCGCAGGGGCTCGTCTAACGAAGTTACCTGAATTCTTAGGCCAACACGGCGGTCATCACCCCCCGGTCGACCGCCGTCTCGGCGAACGTGATCTCAGAAAAGCCGAGCCGCTGCAGCTCGGACCTGATCTCACCCGTCGAGTAGCAGCGGCCCTGGGTCACGTTCATCAGCAGCGCCGAATACTCCGCGACGGCGAGGGGGCCGGTCTTGGTCTCGTTGAGAAACGCGTCGTGGATCACCAGCAGCCCACCGGAGCCGAGCCCGCGTGCCGATTTCTCGAGGATGGTGCTGAGCTCCGGCCAGTCCCAGTCGTGGAGGACATTCGAGAGCAGGTGGACGTCGAAACCAGTTGGCAGGCGATCGTTGAGAAAATCGCCGGGGACGATGGTGATGCGATCGCCCAGCGACCGCTCTTCGATCTTTTCTGCGGCGATACGGTCGATGGGTGGTTTCTCGAAGACGGTGGCTTCGAGGTCGGGGAACATTTGGGCGAGCGAGCACGCGTAGATTCCGGAGCCGCCGCCGATGTCCAGCAGGCGGCGACGGTTCGCCAGATCGACCGATCGGGCCAGGGCGCTGCCGAGAACGACACCCCGGCAATCCATCGCTGCGGTGAACATCTTGGCGAACGTCGGATCTTCCATCGCGTCGTGCCAGTCATCTTCGGCAAAGCTTCCCCAGTTTGCGGGGCGCCCCGAGCGGAGGACCGCGAGCATGTCCGCGACCACCGGTCGGTCGGCCAGCGACCCGTAGTAGGGGGCGATGGAGAATGGCGAATCGGCCGCCAGATGCTCGTCGCTAAGCGGAGTCGTCCGCCACGTGCCCCCCGAGCTCCGTTCGATGAATCCGTTGGCCGCGAAGAGCGTAAGCATCACATCTGTAGGGCGGGAACGGATCTCGAAGTGGCGGCAGATCGAGGGAGCATCGGACGGGTTGTCGCGCAACCACGTGAAAAAATCGAGGTGGATGAGCGCGCAGGCGATGAGATCGACCGCATA
>CAZKYJ010000889.1:0-2636 GCA_964556355.1 uncultured Verrucomicrobiales bacterium
TACCCCCGCTTACGAAACACCCGCCCACCCAGCCGTATGTCCGACGAAATAAAGCTCACCACACTCCAGGAACGTGTCACCCGCCAGAACGGCACCGAGCCCCCCTTCGACAACGAGTACTGGGACAACAAGCGTCCCGGCATCTATGTCGATCGCATCTCCGGAAAGCCGCTTTTCGCCTCCGGCGACAAATTCGACTCCGGCACCGGGTGGCCGAGCTTCACCCGCCCGCTCGATCCCGACGAGATCGTCGAGGTGCACGACGACTCCCACGGCATGCGCCGCACCGAGGTCCGCTCGAAGACCGCCGACGCCCACCTCGGCCACGTCTTCCCCGACGGCCCCGCCCCGACCGGCCAGCGCTACTGCATGAACTCCGCCGCCCTCCGCTTCGTTCCGAAAGAAGACCTCGCCGCCGAAGGGCTCGGCCACCTGGCCTCCCAACTCGATTCGTAAGCGCCGCTTGACCATGCGGGTATCGGGCTCCGCGGGCAAGCTCCACGGTGCCGCTCGGCAATCTGGCTAGTTGGCCGGGTAGGCCAAGCGGTAGAACCCCGACGGCTGCGGCGGAGCGGGGTCGCCAAACGAGAGTGAACCATTCGCTCCAGCCACCGCCGTGGCGATCTGGAGCCAGTTTCGCCCGTCGGTCGATCGCTGGAGCGCGTAGGTGCGACCGGGGACGCCGACCGACTGGATGAAAGCGACCCCGCTGTCGGGCAGGCCATTGACGACCGCTAGGGGAGCTCCGGCTTTGGCGAAGGCCGGATCGTCCGAGACGTCGACGATACCGCTGCCGACCAACTCGAGGGTGAACGGAGAATGGTTCGGGTCGTTGCTGGATAGCTGCAAGCGTGCCATTCGTTCGCCGAGTTTGGAAGGAGCAAACTGAACCGATAAGGTCGTCGTCCCCAAACCGGCCACACTGAAATCCGGGGGGGCGACAACCCGGAAATCCAGTTGGACCTCGCCGAAGACAAGAGCGTCCAATCCGGTGAGCCCTGCTGCGTCCGCGCTTCGCACCGTAATCAGGATCTCGGCGGTCTCTCCGATGAGAACTGGACCAAAGTCGACCGGGTCGCCCGAGGCCAAGGGGCTGCCGGGCGGCTGTTCGGCGATGAGGCTCCCATCGACGCTGTCGATGATTCGATAGGAGTAGACCGCCCCAGCAGCGCTAAAAACCTCACCCGTCTCAGCGTGGGTCACGTCAAGCAAGTCTTCGCCTACCATTAACGTGTCCCCACTCATCGCTAGCGCCACGCCGAACCGACCACTATCCCTTCGGAAATCGGAACCGCCTGGCGGGTTGATGCGGCGTTCCTCCCGCCACCCGCTAGCAACCTCCCGAAAAAGATAGGCAGCCCCAAACTGCTCGCTACCTGCCACCGGAGCGTTATAGGCACCTACGACCGCAATTTCACCCTCGAGCAATACGGCATAACCAAAAAAGTCGCTGCTTCCACCATCGCTTGCCACCAGTTTTGCCTCCTGTTCCCAAGCCGTACCCGTCCGGGCAAACAGATAGGCGCTTCCGGAACCGACCGAAACCTCGGTGTTATCAAATTGGCTTCCGATGAGCACCCGGTTGCCATCCAGTGCCACCGAGCGCCCAAACCCATCGCCGTGACTCAGATCATCGGGGACTAACTGCGCCTCCAGCGTCCATTCGCCCATCTCTCTTACGAACGAATAGACTCTCCCTGCCCTAGAGAACTCACGGGAGGAATGCAAATACGCTCCGATGATTGCAGTGTCTGCCTCAAGGTCGATCGATAGCCCGAAACGGGCTTCTTTGGAAGGTTCGGGAGCGACGAGTATCGACTGCTCCTCCCACCCTCCGCCGCCGTCGGCAAACACGTAGACCTTGCCGCTCTTTTCGAGGAATTGGCCTCTGTCCGCCTCCGAGGCGGCGACGAGCGCGGTCGTCCCCTCCATCGCGACCGAACGGCCAAATAGCGCACCTTCAGCGCCATCGCTAGCAGATAGTGATGCCGTCAGACTCCAGCTGCTCCCGTTTCGTTGGAAGATATGCGCTCTCCCCGCCGACTGCGCGACCGTGGTATCGTCCATCGAAGAGCCGATGATCGCGGCGTCTCCATCGAGCGAGACCGAGTGTCCAAACTGAACGGATCCGGGAACCCTCAGCACATCTTCGAGCTCCCATGTTTCCCCATCGCGAACGAAGGCATAGACTCTCCCCCGGTCTCCGTCCGGCACCAATTCCCGGTGCGATCCGACCAGCGCGGTATCGCCCTCGAGGGCGAGCCCAAAACCGAAACGAAAGGTCCTTCTTCGGGGCGCGAGAACAGCAGATTCGACCCAGTCGGAACCGACGTTCACATAGATCTCGGCCTTCCCGGATTCCCTCCCAGGTTCGCCTTCGAAAAGGGAGGAACCCGCGACGACCGTCGTGCCATCGAATGCGATGGCCTCGCCGGAGGCCAGATCCGTTTGCATTTGCCACGCCCCCCCGACGCGGGCGTACACCTGGCCGAATGAACCAGAAAGCCGCGGCCCCCCAAAGTTCGGACGAAAGATTTTGGCACCGACGACCAGATTGCTACCCGACAGGGCGACTGCCGTGCCAAAGTTGGTTGAGAAGTCGGCGCTGTCATCCGTGGGCTTCGCCTGCTCGATCC
>CAZKYJ010000890.1:0-2633 GCA_964556355.1 uncultured Verrucomicrobiales bacterium
CTGCGCATCGACGATCCGGTCGACCGGGTGGGCGCGCCCTTCCACCACCGCGGGCAGTCTCGGCTCGCGCGGGCGCAGCGGCGGCTCGTAGACGTCTTCGCCAAAGGTGAACCCGGGCTCCCACGGCGCGCCCTCGTTGATCCACGCCTCCAGCAGCGCGATTTCCTCCGGCGCGACGCGGTCGCCCTTCGGAGGCATCCATTCATCACTGTCGCTACTGCGCAACAGCTCGATCAGGAGGCTTCCTGGTTTGCCGGTTTCGAGGACGGTCCCGTTCTCCGATCCCGCCAACAGATCGTCCCGCGTGTTCATGGAAAACCCGCCTTTACGCTCGTCCCCGAGGTGGCATTTCTGGCAGTGCGCCTCCAGCACCGGCACGACCTGGTGCGCGAAATCGACCGCCGCAGGCGCGGGCACCAGCCCGATGGCGGAAGCGACGGTGACGACAAGAAGAGGGGGAGTGGTGGACGAAAACATGGGGGTTGGGATGTCTACGGGCGCGCCCTGCGGCTTCTCGCAAAGGCCGCACCCTCCATAACCTTACGATCATTCTCCGTATCGGCGATGCTTGCCAGTGGCGACTTCACCGGAGAACCACCAGTCCTTCCGCCCCGGGACGCCCCTCGCTGGAACACCAGCGCTTCGCCGGCAGGCGAACGGTCCCGGCCCGCGGCGATGCCACGCCTCCAACTTGCCGAACCCATCGCGAACTTCGCGTTTGGCGCCGGTTTTGATGGGGGCGGACTGGATTCGCGTTCTCTCCCTTCAAGTGCGGCGAGGCGGGACCCACCGGCCTCCGCGGAGGCAGCGTGCCTGAGAGGTCGTCGCCCCTCCTTCCGTATCGGCCACTCGCCCATGCACCGCTTTCTCACCACCGCCTGCCTCGTCATCGCCGCGCTCGCCCCGGCCTCCGCCGAGCGGGTCACTATCGCCAGCCTCGCCGAACTCGCCGGCTTCGCGGGGCGCAGCGGCAATGTCGTCACCCTTCAGCCGGGTACCTACCGGATGGTCGATTGGTTGCCCCCCGATTCGATGGGGGAACGGCGGAAGCGGAAGGAGTTCGCCTTCGTGACCTTCGCGGGCAACGACAACACCTTCGTGCTCGACGGCGTCACCATCGAGTTCGACACCGCCCTGCGCGCCGCCTTGAACCCGCCGGTGCACACCAACGAGTTCGTCATCAGCGGCAATGGGAACACTCTCCAAGGACTCACCCTCACCTGCATCGGCGACGGCACCTCGCCCGGCGGCGCGCTGGTCGCCGTACGGGGCAAGGGGAACACCCTGCGCGACTGCACCTTCTACGTGCGGGGTTCGTCCCCCTACGGCTACGGCGATCTTTTCGGCAAAGGCGGTCCGGGTGTGCTCTCGCACCGCAAACACAGCGGCGTCCTCGTGACCGGCGACCGCACCCACCTCGCCGGCTGCCGGCTCGTCATGCGCGCGTTTGGGCACGGCTACTTCATTCAGAAAGACGCCGCCGACGTGTTGATCGAAGACTGCACGGTCGAGGGCGAGATGCGCCCCACCGACGCCATGCTCGCGGAAACCTCCGGGCGCGCCTTCGGGGTCGATTTCCGCACGGTCATCGCCAACCGTGCCGGCGAGAACCGCGTGACACCCGGCTACATGAAATCGCTCGCGGAAGACGGCTTCCGCACCTACGGCCAGCACGACAACCTGGTCATCCGCAACTGCACCGCCACGAACATGCGCGCCGGCTTCGAGCTGCGTTCAAAGACCAGCGTGCGCCTGGAGAACTGCACCGCCCTCGGCTGTGAGCGCGGGTTCTGGATCTCCAGCGGTGCGGAGGTGTCCGGCTGCCGCGGCGATGCCCAGTTCGGCCCGCTCCTCTTTCTCGAAGGCGACAAGGCAACCGTCGATCTCACCCTCCTCCCCACCACCTCCGACCGCACCGTCCACGCCCTGGCCACCGTCCGCGGCAGCGGACATGCGGTGGAGATCACGCCCGCCGAAGGGAGCGGGCGCCCCCGGCCGCTCCCCATCCTCCTCGGCTTCGGCGCCCCCCCGGCGGGCGAAGGGATGGCGCCCTACTCGGAGAAGACGACTCGGGACGTCACCCTGACCAACCGCACGGCAATGCCGGTCGCCATCGGAGCGATGGCCGCGCGGTCGATCATCGAATCGGCGGGCGCGGTCACGGAGAATCTCGGCACGGAGATTTCGATCGTCCCCTAGATCCTCCAGCGACGGGCAACATCGCCCGCGCCGCCAGCAGGTTCTGTCCAGGGGCGCCACCGGATCCGATCCGCGAAGCGCTCCCCCTCCCCAAGAAATCCCAGGGTGACGCTGCGTGCCCCAATACTCCGACCGCCTTGCTAGTAGCGCCCGTCGCTGCCGAGCCGCTGTACTACGAACTCGAGCAGAATTCTCGACGAATCCGCTGGCGCGCACAGCGCCGTCTCCAGATGGAGGTCGAGGCCGCCGGCCGCGGGGACGTCGAACGGGAACTCGGTGATCTGGTCGATCTGCCCGGCCGTCGCCTTGGCGTAGAGCCCCTTGGGATCCCGCCGGGTGCAGACCTCAAGGGGCGCGTCCACGTAGATCCAGCTGAGGGTGTCGCCGACCACCCCACTGACCGCGTGGCGGGCCGTTCTCAGTGGCGCCATCGT
>CAZKYJ010000891.1:0-2631 GCA_964556355.1 uncultured Verrucomicrobiales bacterium
GCTGTGCGCTTCGCCCGCCTACCTGCGGCTGCACGGCAACCCCGAAATGCCCCACGACGCTTTCGTCATCAAGCGGTTCGAGCGCCCCAACCACGAGAGCGCCCAGATCGACGGACAGTTTTACTCGGTCTACCGCTTCCAAAGTTCTCTTTCCGCCATCCGCCCGGGCAGCTACACCATCGGCCCCGGAAAGCTAGAAACGATCGTCGCCGTCCCGCAGTCGTCGGCCCGCGCCCAGTATTTCCCCCAGCAGGCCTCGCGTACGTTCATGCTCAACAGCAACACTCTCAATATCGAGGTTCTCCCCCTTCCAGAAGCCGGCCGGCCCGCGACCTTCACCGGCGCGGTCGGGGCGTTCTCGGTGGATGTGAAGGCCAAGCCGACGGAGCTGCAGGTCGGCGACCCCATCGCCCTGGACATGACGGTGACGGGGATTGGGAACTTCGACGCCGTCGCTTCGCCCGTCCTCTCCGATGACGCGGGCTGGCGCGTCTACCCCCCGAGCGAAGTGCAGGAAAACCGCACCCTCGGCTTGGAGGCGGGCACCAACCATTACAGCCAGGTGATCATTCCCGAGGGCATCGTCGAGTACATCCCGTCGTTCGAATTCAGCTAGGTCGATACCGCAAAAAAGGGCTACATCACCATCACGACACCAAAGATCCCACTGACCATGGTCGCCGGAGAAACCCCCCGTCCGATGGCAGAGGCGACCAGCTACGCCGCCGACGACCCCGAATCGGAGGCGCGCGCGCCCGAGGAAGACATGGGCGACCTGCTCCACGTCATCACCGATGCCCCGGAGCACTGGGCGCAGCCGCACTCGTCCGCGCTGAGGCGACCCACTTTCTGGGCGCTGCAGACCATCCCGCTCACCATCCTCCTCGCGATGTTTGGTCTCGCCATCCGCCGCAAGGCCGCCGAGCGTGCCGCCCGCCCCGTCGCCGAACCGCCGCGCACCGCCGCCGTCATCCTAGACGAGATTCGCCACGATACCGGCGATGACCGCCGCCGCTTTTACCGCCGCGTTTCCGAGTTCCTCGACCGCGCTGCCATTCCGAACTCGGAACTGTCCGAGCGGGTCCGCCGGGAAGCGTTTTCTTCGTTAGGTGCCGGATCCGCGAGCACCGGGACCGGGCGCGAGGCTGCCGGCGATGTCTCCGCCGCCGAACGCCGGGACGTCATCGCCTTCCTCGAGCCCCTCCTCTCCCGCCAGTGAAGCGCCTCCTCATCCTCTTTGCCACCGCCCTCGCCCTCGGCGCCCACGCCGCCGAGATCGACGCGGAGTTCACCTTTCGAGAAGCTGCCCGCGCCTACGAGCGCGGCGAATACGCCGACGCCGTTACCTTCGGCGAGCGGTTGCTAGATTCGGGGCACTATTCGGCATCCGCCTTCTACAACACCGCCAACGCCCTATTTCGGCTGGACGAGAAGGGTCTGGCCGCCCTCAACTACCGGCGCGCCCTCCTCCTCCGCCCCTACCACCCGGAATCGCGCCAGAATCTGCGCTACCTCCGCCGCCAGCTCGCTTTCTCCGACCTCGAGCGCCCCGGCCTCGCGGGCCTCGCCAGCCTTCTCCCCGAGAACTGGTGGATCTACGTGCTTTCCGCCGCCTCGTGGGTGTTCGTCCTCTCCCTCGCCACCCTCGCGCTGCTGCGCGGGCGCACCGTCCCGGTGCCGGCCGTCGCGACGACGGCGATCTTCGCCTTCCTCGCCGCCGCCGTCGCCGCCACCGCCCTCGCCTCCACCAAGCTCCTGCCCCGTTCCGACCAGCTCGCCATCGTCACCGCGGAACAAACCATGGCGCGCACCGCTCCTGCCACGGCGGCTCCGGGTGTCATCGCGCTCCCCCCGGGATCGGAGATCCAGATCCTTCGCAAGCGCGGCCCGTGGCTCTACGCCGCCATGGGGGACGACCTCCGCGGCTGGGTCCAAGAATCGGCCTCGGTGCCCCTCTGGCCTTTTCCCGAGTCATATCTCCCGTAGGCGGAGGATTTCGGGGAGAGCAATTTTTTGATTTCCAGAACCGGGGGCGCCCCTCCCCGGAACCGGCACCCTGAAAACTCGAAACTGGTAGCCTTCTCCCCCTTGCCCAAAGCGCCCGCCCGCGCTACCCGTCCCGCCACACCCCATGCCGACCGCCTCCGACAACAACCGTATCGATGCCACCTTCGCCTCGCTCCGCGCGCGCGGCGAAGCCGCATTCGTCGCCTACGTGGGTGCCGGAGACCCGTCGATCGACGCGACCTTCGACATCGTGCTCGCCCTGGAGGACGCGGGTGCCGACATCGTCGAGCTCGGCCTACCGTTCTCCGACCCGCTGGCCGATGGGATCGTCAACCAGCTCGCCGCCCAACGCGCGCTGGAGGCCGGTGCCACCACCCCGAAAATCCTCGACCTCATCCGCCGCATCCGCGAGCGCTCGCAGATCCCGCTGGTTCTCTTCACCTACCTGAACCCGGTCTACGCCTACGGGTATAAAAGATTCCTCCATGACGCCGCCGATGCCGGGGCCGACGGCATCCTCGCCCTCGATCTCCCGCACGACGAGGCCGTCCTCAACGACGAGCTGCGCGACGCCACCGGCCTCCGGCAGATCCGCCTGATCGCCCCCACCACGCCCGACGATCG
>CAZKYJ010000892.1:0-2627 GCA_964556355.1 uncultured Verrucomicrobiales bacterium
AACTCTTCGGGAGCGCGGCCGTGGGCCAGTTGCGGCACATTGTTTTCGTGGCTGTGATCAACCTTGCGATCGGTCTTTCCCACGGAATCGACAATTGGGGCCACCTCGGGGGCCTGCTGGCGGGGATCGGGATGGCCTTGCTGCTCGGACCCCAATATGAGAAGCGAACGACCCCCCTCGAGTTGCCGAGGCTGGTCGATCGGCGGAGAGGGGCGGCGCTCTGGCGACGGGCCCTCATCGCTGGCCTCGCCGTCGTACTGATCTCGCTCCTCGCTGCACTTTCGCCCATCAACCGCTGACTGGGGCTCTGCAATTGACACCCCTTTCGGCACTTCCTATAATCCCTCCACATTTCACAGGAGAACAGAATTGAGGCCATGAGTCCAGAAGCTGACGACGCCGTTTACGACGTCACGATCATTGGCGCCGGCCCCACCGGCCTCTTTGGCGCCTTCTATGCCGGCATGCGCGAAATGTCCTGCAAGGTGATCGACGCGCTGCCGCAAGCCGGTGGCCAAATCACCGCTCTCTACCCCGAGAAGTTCATCTATGACACCCCGGGCTTCCCCTCCATTCGGGGCAAGGAGCTCGTTGCTCGACTGACAGAGCAAGCCAAACGGTGGGACACCAAGCTAGTGCTCGGCCAGCAAGCGCAAACGTTGGAGCGAGTCCCGCTGCCCGATTCAGACCCCGAGCAGTGCTGGGCCATCGGCACAGATGAAGAGACTCACCTGTCCAGAGCCGTCATCATTTCCGCTGGAATCGGGGCTTTCCGCCCCCGCAAGCTGCACAACGAAAGCATCGATCGCTTCGAAGGCAAGGGGGTCGAGTACTTCGTATCTGACCTCAACTTCTACTCGGACAAGCGTGTCCTCATCGTCGGAGGTGGCGACAGTGCCGTCGACTGGGCGTTGGCCACCGAACCCATCGCAGAGAGAGTGACCCTCATCCACCGTCGAGAAGGATTCCGCGCCCACGAGTCCTCTCTCAAGAAGATGATGGAGTCAGACATCGACGTGAAGCGTTGGTACGAGTTACGCGAGCTGCAGGGCGACGACAAGGTCGAGCGAGCTGTCATCTTCGACAACCGAACCGATGAAGACGAAGTGCTGGATGTAGACGCTGTCATTCTGGCGTTGGGTTTCAAAGCCGATCTCGGCCCGATCCGGGAATGGGGGCTTGAAACCGTTGGCCGCCGCTACCTGCAGGTCGGCATGCACATGGAGACCAACCTTCCCGGCGTCTTCGCGGCCGGCGACGTGGCGCTACAGGAGGGGCTCGATCCCCTCAACTTGATTGTTGTTGGATATGGGCAGGTGACGGTCGCGGTCAACTACGCATTCACGCATGTCAACCCGGGCGCCTCGGTCTTCCCGGGGCACTCGAGCGAAAAGATGGCCGGCGCGGAGGAAACCTCCACCTGAGATTCAAGAGAGGGGCTGCAAGGATCTTGCACGCTCGCGCTTGATCAGCCGGCTCCCCGCAGAGGCGCTCACCCGGCACGTTGACAGCGGGGCATTCCTTGGCGTATAGTACCGAGGTAAGGGGGGTTCCACCGAGGGGGGCGGATGGATCAGGATGGTCAACGCCAACCGGCCGGCACCCTGCTGCTGGCCGGTCTTGTATTTCCATCGCTCTTGCTCTTCCGGCAGGCATTCTTCCAATCTGATGAGCCGGAACCCACCGCGAGCCCATCTCCCGCCGCAGCGGTGACCACAACCCCCTCGCCAACGCGTTCGGGCACCGCCACGACAACACCGATGACGGGACCGATCTCCCCCACGCCTATCCCGGAGTTCCCCACCACGACTCCGACGCCCGCAACACCTTCGATAGCAGCCTCGCCGACACCACAACCATCTCCCTCCGCCACCTCCGTTCCCGCCCGCTCAGTGCGCATAAACGAGGTCGCCTGGGCCGGCAGCCTCGCTTCTGCCAGCGACGAATGGATCGAACTTTACAACGCGACCGATACCACCATCTCCCTGCAAGGCTGGCACCTGACAGATGGAGGAGATATCGCTGTCGAACTCCAAGGGACCCTCGGTGCCGGTGGCTTCTTCCTGCTGGAGCGCACCGACGACACGACGGTCAGCTCGCGGGCTGCGGATCACATCTATGTCGGCTCGCTGCGCAACGGGGGCGAGACCCTGCTCTTGCTGGATGCTGGCGGCAATCAAATCGACAGCGCCAACGGGGATGGGGGCGCCTGGCCAGCCGGCAGCGCGGAGGGCCGTCGCTCCATGGAGCGCCAGGGCGGAGCCGATGCCCCCTCCAATTGGACCTCCTTCGCCGGCCCTTCCACCGCCCTGGACGCGGGCGGGAACCCGATCGCGGGTTCCCCCGGCGAACCCAACTCCAGCCCGGGACCTGGGTCAACGCCCACCGCTGGTCCCTCCCTCGGGCCAACCCTTTCCCCCACCCCCGTTCCCCCGGGCCGTGTGCTCATCAACGAAGTCGCGTGGGCAGGCACGCTCGCCTCGGCCAACGACGAGTGGATCGAGCTTCACAATCCCGCAGAGCAGCCCGTTTCGGTGGAGGGCTGGATTCTGACCGATGGCGGCGACATCGAGGTCACATTGGGCGGCGCGATCCCTCCATCCGGGTACTTCGTGCTCGAGCGGACC
>CAZKYJ010000893.1:0-2623 GCA_964556355.1 uncultured Verrucomicrobiales bacterium
GACCAAGGACGGCGTGCCCGCGAAGGTGGCGGCCATCGAGTACGACCCGAACCGATCGGCGCGCCTGGCATTGCTGCATTATGCGGACGGCGAGAAGCGCTACATGATTGCCCCGCTGGGGTTGCAGGTGGGCGATCAGGTTGTCTCTGGCCCCGAGGCGGAGATCCGGCCCGGCAATTCCCTGCCGCTGGCCAATATTCCCGTGGGCGCCACGGTGCACAACATCGAGTTGACGGAGGGCAGGGGCGGACAGTTGGTGCGCTCCGCCGGCACCTCGGCTCAGGTTCTGGGCAAGGAAGGTGCCTACGCCGCCATCCGTCTGCCCTCGGGCGAGGTGCGGCGGGTGCGGCAGAACTGCTACGCCACCGTCGGTGAAGTCGGCAACCCCGATCACAGCAACATCAAGCTGGGCAAGGCGGGGCGCAAGCGCCACCGGGGGATCCGGCCGACCGTGCGCGGCTCGGCCATGAGTCCCAGGGACCACCCGCACGGCGGCGGTGAGGGGCGGCAGCCGATCGGATTGCCCAGCCCCAAGAGTCCCTGGGGCAAGCCCACGATGGGCAAGCGCACCCGGACGAACAAGCGCACGGAGAAGTACATCATCCGCCGTCGCTCGAAGAAGCGTCGCTAGCGGAACTGGAGATCTGCGATGTCTCGTTCCTTGAAGAAGGGGCCCTACATCAGCCCCAAGCTTCTGAAGAAGATCGAAGATATGAACCAGCGCGGGGACAAGACCGTGATCCGCACCTGGAGCCGATCGAGCACCATTTTTCCGCAGATGGTGGGGCACACCATTGCGGTCCACGACGGCCGGCGTCACGTTCCCATCTACATCACGGAGAACATGGTGGGGCATAAGCTGGGCGAATTCGCCCCAACGCGCCCGTTTCGGGGCCATGGCCACCGGGACCGCACGACCCGCACCCGGCGAGAGGGCCCCTCGGGGGCAACCGCGGCGGCGACCGGGGGCATGATCACCGCCGGACCCAAAGAGGACGAGGACGAGGAGTAGCCGATGGCAGAGGATCAAGGCATTCGGGCCACGGCCCGCTTCGTCCCCATGTCGGCTCAGAAGGTCCGGCTCGTCGTGGACATGGTGCGCGGCAAGGATGCTGTCGAGGCGCTCGAGGTGTTGCGCTATACGCCAAAGGCTGCGGCCGTGCCGGTTTCCAAGCTGGTGCGCTCGGCCATTGCCAACGCCGAGGAGAACTTCGGTTTCGCCCGCGAAGAGCTCTTCGTCTCCGAGATTTTCGCTGACCAAGGGCCCACGCGGCGGTGGCGGAGGTTTGGCGGCCGCGGCCGCTACAAGCCCATTCGCAAGCGCTCCTCGCACATCACTGTGGTGCTGCGCGAGCGAGAGCCGGCCGCGGAATAGAACGGGAAGGAGCAATCATGGGTCGGAAAGTCCATCCAATCGGCTTCCGCTTGGGAATCAACAAGCGGTGGAACTCCCGGTGGTTTGCTGAGAAGAAGCAGTACGCACAGCAGCTGCATGAGGATCGCGCGATTCGCAACCTCGTCTACCAGGAGAACCCGCGCGGCAGCATTTCGACGGTGGAAATCGAGCGGTTCCCGAGCAGCATCAACATCACGGTGCATACCTCGAAGCCCGGTATTGTGATCGGGCGCAAGGGGTCGAACGTGAAGGAGTTGCGCCGCAAGCTGCAGGAGGAAACGGGCACCAACATCAAGCTCGACATTCAAGAGATCGAAGAGCCCGATCTGCACGCTCGCATCGTGGCGGAGAACATCGCCCATCAGTTGGAGCGCCGCATCAGCTATCGACGCGCTATGGGCCGAGCCATCTCCTCGACGATGCGGGCCGGCGCCGAGGGGATCAAGGTCATGTGCGCCGGCCGCCTTTCGGGCATCGAGATGTCCCGGACCGAATGGATGCGGGAGGGCCGTGTGCCGGCGCAAACCTTGCGGGCGGATATTGAGTACGCTCAGACAGAAGCCTGCACGACTTTTGGCCGGATCGGCGTCAAGGTCTGGATCTATCGCGGGGAGATTCTCCCCGATAGCGAGAAAGAGGCCGAAGCCATGGACGTCTACGTCAGTGAGTAGGCGCTGGCGATCGACCGCTGAGGTGCAATCATGCTAATGCCGAAACGAGTCAAATGGCGCAAGCAGCAGCGCGGCCGCATGAAGGGCAAAGAGAGCCGCGGGACCACCGTCGCCTTTGGCGATTACGGTCTGCAAGCGCTTGAGCCCGGGTGGGTGACCGCCCGACAGATTGAGGCCGCCAGACGGGCCCTCGTTCGCTACATGCGCCGCCGGGGGAAGGTTTGGATTCGGATCTTCCCGGATAAGCCGGTGACGCAGCGTGCGGCGGAAACGCGCATGGGCAAGGGCAAGGGCGCGGTCGATCACTGGGTCGCGGTGGTCAAACCCGGGCGGATCCTGTTCGAGATCTCGGGCCTGGATGAAGTGAACGCCCGCGAGGCGCTCCGACGAGCGTCGCACAAGCTGTCCATCAAGACCAAGTTCGCGGAACGTCTCGACATGTTTGGAGGCGAGGAGCGATGAAGACCTCCGAGATCCGGGCGCTTTCCACAGAGGAGATCGCCGCGCGGTTGGACGACTCTCGGGATGAATACTTCCGCTTGCGTTTCGAGATTCA
>CAZKYJ010000894.1:0-2622 GCA_964556355.1 uncultured Verrucomicrobiales bacterium
AGGGCACGATCTGCTACACCGGGAATATCCAGGATCCCAGCCGCACGAAGTACGGGCTCGACTACTACCTCAAGCTCGCCAAGGAGCTCGAGCAGATGGGTGCCCACATGCTCTGCATCAAGGACATGGCCGGCCTCTGCCGCCCCTTCGCCGCCCGCGCCCTGGTCAAGGCCCTCAAGGACGAGATCGGGATCCCGATCCACTTCCACACCCACGACACCTCCGGCATCAATGCCGCCAGCATCCTCGCCGCCGCCGAGGCCGGGGTCGACGTGGCCGACTCCGCCCTCGCCTCGCTCTCCGGCGGCACCTCGCAGCCGAACCTGAACTCGATCGCCGCCGCCCTCGAGTTCTCGGAGCGCGAGACCGGCCTGAACGTCGAAGCCCTCAACCACTTCTCGGACTACTGGGCACACGTCCGCACGTTCTACCAGCCGTTCGATACCGCCGAGCCCCACGGCACCGCCGAGGTCTACCTCCACGAGATGCCCGGCGGCCAGTACACGAACTTAAAAGAACAAGCCGCCAGCATGGGGCTGGCCGACCAGTGGCCGGCCATCGCCCGCACCTACGCCGAGGTCAACGACCTCTTCGGCGACATCATCAAGGTCACCCCGTCATCGAAGGTCGTCGGCGACATGGCGCTCTTCCTCTTCACCCGCGGGATCAAACCGGCCGACGTGGTTAACCTCCCGCCCAACACCCCGTTCCCCGAGTCGGTCATCGACATGCTCAAAGGGAACCTCGGCCAACCCGAAGGCGGCTGGCCCGCCGAGGTACAAAAGGTCGTCCTCGGCAAGGTCGAACCGTTCACCGACCGCCCCGGCCTCCACGCCGAACCGGTCGACCTCGACGCCATCCGCGACGAGCTGAAAAAGTCGCTGACCAAGCCGCCCACCGAGGACGACGTCTTCAGCTACCTCATGTACCCGAAGGTCTTCACCGAATACCGCGCCTTCCGCGAGAAGTTCGGCGACGTCCTCCCCCTCCCCTCGCCCGCCTACTACTACGGCCTGGCCGAAGACGAGGAGATCACCTTCGACATCGAGGCCGGCAAGACGCTCTACATCCGCCTCCTCAACGTCAGCAACGCCGACGCCGACGGCAACCGCCGCGTCATCTTCGAGCTCAACGGCGTCGCCCGCCACGTCGTCGTCCCCGACAACACGCTCGCCCACGACCACGTCAGCCGCCCGAAAGCCGACGCCAACGACCCGTCCCAGGTCGGAGCCCCCATGCCCGGCCTCGTCGCCGAGGTCGCCGTCTCCGTCGGTCAGGCCGTCAAAGCCGGCGACCCCCTCCTCACCCTCGAGGCCATGAAGATGTTCACCTCCATCACCGCCCCCACCGCCGGCACGGTCAAAGATTTACATATTGCCCAGGGCGAAACCGTCGAGGCAGGAGACCTGCTGGTGACGCTGGGAGAGTGAGCAAGTTTCAAGTCTCAAGTTTCAAGCAGCGAAAGAGAGGAGCGCTGGCGTCTCGCCGAGGTTCGTAGCCAAGCAAGGGAGAGCGGACATCCCGCCCGCTTCTCCTCCACAGCACCAAGCCCCCTTGTCATCGCCCCACACTCCCGCTAACTTCACACCATGACAACACCGGCACTCCTCGATCGGATCACTTCCGATCCGAACCTCTTCGGTGGCAAACCGGTCATCCGCGGTCGCCGCCTCGCCGTCGAACACGTTCTCGACATGCTCGCCGCCGGCGACTCACCCGACCTCATCCGCGAAGGCTACCCCTGGCTCGAACCAGAGGACATTCAGGCTTGCCTGGTCTACGCTTCGATGCTCGCCCGTCACGAACGAATCGAGCTTCTCCCTCCAGCCGTCGCATCTTAGTGGCAAAAATCCTCCTCGATTCGTGTGTGTGGGGAGGAGCAATCGCAGCGCTTCAACAGCTGGGTCACGATGCCGAATGGGCAGGAAACTGGAGCCCCGACCCCGGCGATGCGGAGATCCTGCAGCGAGCCCATACTGAACGGCGTATTCTCGTCACGCTCGACAAGGATTTCGGCGAACTCGCTATCGTCAAAGGCGCACCGCACTGCGGGATCATCCGCATCCAAGGGGTCCCCGTAAAGCAGGTAGCCGTTCTCCTCGACCACCTCGTCCGCACCTACGCCGACGAACTCGCTGCCAGCGCCATCCTCACATCGACCCCATCTCGACTCCGAATACGGCTGCAGTGAATGCATCCCTCGCGCGAACACTCATGCCGCCCCAGCTCCGCCCTCAATGACAGAAGACAAGCCGAAGAGAGAGTCCCAACCGAGGGATGCCGATTCTCGCCCCAGCTATCCAGGGGGGAGCGGAGATCCTGTCCGCTCAATCAACCGTCCTACGCCCGCGACGACTAAGCACGCTTGCCCCGCCTCCGACCATAAAATCCCACCCCGCACGTCTGCCGTCATCGCTCCGGCCAATTCTTCACGAAGCCCTTGCCTTGTTCGGGAAATCCTGTCAATCTCCACGAAGAGATCCAGCGCGTCCGTGATGAACCACATTCCTCCACCCCAGACCGCCCTCTCGACCTGCTTGGGCAAGCCTAGAATTGCAACAAGATTCACCTGACCCCTTCTTTTCTTCATTGTGGCCCCTTCTTCTGACCCCTTCTTCCGGC
>CAZKYJ010000895.1:0-2622 GCA_964556355.1 uncultured Verrucomicrobiales bacterium
CCGGGCACTCAGGCCCCCCGACTCCATCGCCTCCAGGAGATTGACCCCTTCGACGAACTCCATCACGAGGTGGGGCTGCGGGTCGGTGCCGAAGGCGTGGACCTGGACGATGTGGGGATGGTTGAGGCGGGCGAGCGCCCTGGCCTCCCGGGTGAATCGCTCGATCCACTCCGGATCGTCGGCGCGATCGGGAGACAGGATCTTCAGCGCGACGATGCGGTCGACCCGGGGGTCCCGGGCCCGGTAGACCCGACCGATGCCCCCGACGCCGATGAGCTCGAGGATCTCGTACTCGGGAAAGCTCTCGCCTACTTCCTCGATCGGCGTTTCCGCGGAAGGGGTGGCCTCCCCCTGCTCGACGATCCCGCTGAGGAGGCACTTCGGGCAGAGGCCCCCGGGAGCGTTCTCGGGGATCGGCGAGCCGCAGGAGGGACAGGGTTCTGGGGGGTGGGCGTTCATTTCCTGTCCCTTCCTGAGAGATCGGGGGGGAAATGTTACCAGGAAAGTTCGCGAGTCTTCAAGAGGGAGCGGTGCGAAGAGGGGCAGCGCCGCGTGGTCGTGGCGGAATTCCCGGAACGCCCTGCGACGCCTTGCCGACCCGGATCACGGAACGGACGGTTCCGGGTCTTCGGGGCGGTCGAGCGACCATCACGGGGGATTCCCCCGGGGATCGGTCAGTGGGCCGCGATGCGGCGCCCCTTGGGCTGTCCGATCTCTTCCAGAAGCTTGGTGAACCAGCTCTCGTCGATGTCGAAGGGCTTGCCTCCCTTGATCCGGGGAAACGCGATGGTGCTCATCTCGTCGTTGTTGTCCTCGTCGAGGCCGGCGACGCCGCTCTCGCCGCGGAGGGCGGACTCCGCGGCGTGCCGCGCGCTGGCCTTGATGAGCTCGAGGTCGTCCTCGTTGGGCGCGGCGCTGCGGGCGAAGTAACCGCTCTTCTGGACCAGGACCTTCTCCGTGCCGAGCCTCTCCGTGAGCTTGCTCGCGAACCAGGCACCCGGGTTGACGGCGTCGAGGCGGTAGTGGCCGAAGGCGTCCTTCGCGGGTTCCTTGCCCTCGGACTTGAGCTCCTCGATGATGTTGTCGAGACCGGCGCCCTCGCTGAGAAAGATGTTCACGCTGTCGTGCTCGTCCATCTTGTCGCTGAGGCGTTCGATCTCCTCGTCGAGCGAGATCTCCATCTCCGGCACCCAGACGGCGTCGACTTCCCAGCGAAGCTGATTGAGCAGGGCCTCGGGCAGCCAATCGTAGCGGTGAAGGCTCTCGTGGTACTCGTGCCCGGCGCGGGCCGTGAGCCAGCCGCAGTGACGACCCATCACCTCGTGGATGATCAGCTGGCGGGCGCTGGTCGTGTTCTCGTTGGCGACGTTCCGGAAGAACCGGGCACTCTGGTGGGCAGCGGTCCAGGCGCCGAGGGTCTGCTTGATCGGGTAGACGTCGTTGTCGATCGTCTTGGGAAGCCCCACCACGGTGAGTTCGTAGCCGTTTTCGTGGAGATAGGCGGCGAGGTCGGCGGCGGTGGTGTTGGTGTCGTCGCCCCCGATGGTGTGGAGAATGTCGACGCCGTCGGCGACGAGACGGTCGGCCGCGATCTTGAGGGGTTCCTCGCCGGGCTGGACCAGGCCCCGCTTCACGCAGTCATCCACGTTGGTCAGCTTGACCCGGCTGTTTCCGATGGGACTTCCGCCGAAATTGTAGAAGATCGCGGCCCGCTCCCGCACCTGGCGGGGGAAGTGATAGGACTTTCCGAGGAGCAATCCCTGGTAGCCGTTGAGGTAGCCCATCAGGTCCGCGTCGGGAGCGATCTGGTTGTAGTGCTCGATGAGGCCCCCGATGGAGGCGGAGAGACACGGGGCAATGCCTCCGGCAGTCAAAAAGGCGATTCTCATGGCGGTTCCTCGAAGAAATAGCAGGCGTGGCTTCGGGCGCATGTTCCGCCCAAACGGGACGATGTCAAGCCGAGCCGGAAAGAGGAGATTTTCTCAAAGTTTCTTTAATGATTGATGTTTATGAAATTTCTGATACTCTACAGAAAATCTGTTTGCTCTGATGATTCGTATTCCGTTTTCCGCCGGTTCCGGGGACTCCGATCCGCCGATTCACTCCTTGAAGGACGCCCCCTACCGTCGCAAGCGGGAGACCTCGGCGGAACTGGAAGCCCGCATGCGCCTGCTCGAATCGACCCTGTCGGCGCACGCGGAGGATCTCAAGACCGGGGTGACCGAGCGGGTCGACCGGATCGAGAGTCGATTTCACCGGGCCATGACCACGCTCACTTCGGACGACGAGGGGAACGAGGCCGCCAATGTGCTCGAGTTCGAGGCGGGGGACGTGTCCCTCCACCACCTGCCCACGACGGCGGCGCTGGACGCTCTCAACGAGCTCAACGACACCCTGCAGCTGACCCGGGAGCACCTGGAGGCGCTCGGAAACAGCGTCGCGAGGATGCGACGCTCGTTCGCCGGGTGAATCGAATCCGCGTGAACCGGATTTCTCCGGTTCACCTGTCCGCTTACTTCTTGCTCGCTTCGGCCGCCTTGAGCAGCTGCTCAAGCGCCGCCTGCGTCTCCGCTGCGACCTTGGCGGCCTGTTCCGCCGAGGCCTTGAGGGCTTCGGCCTTCT
>CAZKYJ010000896.1:0-1265 GCA_964556355.1 uncultured Verrucomicrobiales bacterium
CGCGAGGGCGATGAGAACCGGGGCGGGGCGTTTCATGGTGGTGGGGGCTTTCTGGGGTGGCTACCTAACGGCGGCGGCGGAGCACGAAGGGCACGAGCGATCCGAGGAGGAGAACGGCGCGGCTGGGCTCGGGGACGGAATTGATCTCCAAGGCTCCGATATAGTAAAACCCGGTGCCGTTGGTGTTGGCCGTCCCCTCGCTGACCACGAGATTGATCGCCCCGGCCGGATCGGGAAGCACGCCGAAGATGGAAACCGTATTGGTCGTGTTGTTGGCCGCGTCGAGTTCGGCGAACATCGACGGTCCGGTCCCCGTGAGGGTGTAGCGGGTCGAGCGGTTGTCGCCCACCCCGCCCCGCGACGCATAGAAGGTGAAATTATACGGCGTGCCCACCGTGAGGCCAGTGAGCTCCACCGTGGCCGATGGGTTGATCGGGCTGGTGCCGAAGACGGCATCGGCATTCCCGCAAAAGCTATCCCGCGGCGCGAAGTCGGGATAGATGCCAGTCCCCGTGGCACCGTTGTTGTTGACCCCGGTGAAGCCGTCGGAGACGGGGATCGCGATGCCGATCCCGGTGGGGGCACCGGTGCTATCGATGGCATCGGCGATGCTGGCCTCGGCCGCGTTGCCGAGTCCGTTCCAACCGGCTCCCGCATCGGCGTTGCCGAAATCGATGAAGACGGTGACGGCGGGAAGTGCGGGGATGGCAAAGGCGGCGAATCCGGCAAGGCAGGCGCTGCGGAGCGGTCGGAGGAGTGCGTGGGTTTTCATAGTGTTCCCAGAGTGGTGTCGCCACCGCACCGGGTACCACACAAATCTCGCGATTATTTTCGCCTCAGGCGAGAAGCCAGTAGCAGACCGCCGCGATGACCGTCACGCTCATCACGTTGAGCACGGCGCCCTCCCAGACCATGCGGCGGATCGAGAACTCGCCGACGGCGAAGACCACGGCGTTGGGCGGGGTGGCGACCGGAAGCATGAACGCGCAGCTCGCGCCCATGGCGGCGGGGATCATGAGGAGTTCCGGGGGGACGTGGGCGGCGACGGCGGTGGCCGCGAGCAGCGGCATGAGGACGGTGGCGGTCGCCGTGTTGCTGGTGAACTCGGTCAAAAAGGTGACGGCGAGCACGACGGCCGCGACCATGAGGATGGGTGGCAGCCCGGAAAGGAGCCGGAGGTGCTCCGCGATGGCCTGGCTGAGCCCGCTGGCGGTGAACGCGTTCCCGATGGCCAGCCCCCCACCAAAGAGCACGAGGATGCCCCA
>CAZKYJ010000896.1:1275-2621 GCA_964556355.1 uncultured Verrucomicrobiales bacterium
GAAGCATGCTCCCAGTCCAGGAGCTTCTGGCCTTTCACGTCCCCTGACGGGGTGAGAAACAGCGCGATGACGGCGAGCAGTCCGACGGTGCTATCTTTGACGTCGGGGGCTCCGATGAGTGCGCTCCACCCACCGAACGGATCTTCGCGGGTCATCCAAAGCACGGCGGTCAGTCCGAGGATGAGGGTCGTCCGTACCTCGGCCGTTCGCCATTTTCCACCCGGGCTGAGTCGCAGCGGAACGCGGGGCCAGCGCCCCCGGGTGAGCCACAGCCACGCGAGCGGAATCATGATCACGACCACGGGTAAGCCGACTTTCACCCAGTCGACGAAGCCGGGTGCCAGGGGGAGGGTGCCATCGCTCACCAAGAGGTCGGCCTGGGCGAGGAAGACGGCGTTCGGGGGGGTGCCGATGGGTGTGGCGATCCCCCCGATGCTCGCCGCGTAGGCGATGCCCAAGAGGAGCGGCGTGGCCAGGCGCCGGTCGCGCGACTGGTCGATGACCGCGATGGCCACCGGCAGCAGCATCAGTGCGGTGGCGGTGTTGCTGATCCACATGCTCAGGCCGGCGGACGCGACCATGAACGCGAACACCAGGCGTCGCCCCCCCGCCCCCCCGATCATCCGCACCATGCCGAGGGCGACCCGCCGGTGCGCGCCGCTGCGCTCCATCGCCTTCGAGAGCATGAAGCCGGAAAGGAACAAGATGACGAGGTGGTGGCCGTAGGAGGCGGCGATTTCCCGGTCCCCCAAGACACCGGTCAGCGGGAAGATCGCCAGCGGAATCAACGAGGTGCCCGCGATGGGGATGGGCTCGAAGATCCACCAAGCGGCACAGAGGACGAGGATCGCCCCGGTCCAGGCGGCGTGTTCGGGCACGTCCACCGCGCCGCCACCAAGCGATATGTAGAGGGCGATCCAGGTTCCCGCAGCCAGCAGCGGTCCGACGATGAGCGCGAGCCAGCGGGTGTTCTGGCGGAACGCTTGCGTCGCACGTTCGACGCTGCCCATCCGGTCCTCGCTCGCCAGGCGCGCCACGAGTTTCTCGTGGAATTCGCTCTCGCCCTTCTCGCCTTCCAAAGCGATCCCGAGCAACCCGTCGACGGCGAGTTGTTCGGCGGCCTCGGCGCGTTTTTCCGGATGGTTTTCGAGCCATGCGATCATGCGGGCGCGGTCCTCGTCGCTGGCATAGCCGTCGAGGACGCGGGTGAGAAGTTCGCTGAGCGCGTCGTCTTTCATCGTGCGGTGTCGGTTTTTCGGCGGATGCACTCCGCCAAGGTTTTGCGGATGCGCAGGAGCTGCATGACGATGGCGGAATAGACCCAGAAAGCGGTTTGAGTGTCGGAC
>CAZKYJ010000897.1:0-2620 GCA_964556355.1 uncultured Verrucomicrobiales bacterium
AACTCCGTCTTCGTGCCGGTATAGCTCGAGCCCTCCTCTTCCAGATCCACGGTAAAGATGGTGCCGAAGGTCCAGTCGCAGACGAAAAGCTTGTCCTGGAAGCGATCCGGGAACTTGGAGTGGTGTCCGAAGCTGATGCCGGTCGGAGATCCTGGGCCGATATTGACCACCGCGCCGTTGCTGTCGGCGAAGTACTCCGGCCACTTGGCCGTGCCCGAGCGCCAGCCATATTCGCCGGACGAGAGGACGTGATTGACGCGGGTGGGCCGGTACCAGGGGCTGCCGATATCGAACTCCAGATCGGAATCGAAGGTGAAGAGTTCGCCCTCGCGATTGATGGCGAGATCGACCGGCTTTCGGAACCCGGAGTCGATCATTTCCCACTCCTTGCCGTCGGGGGAGATCCGGCAGACCCAGCCGCCCGGAGGCTTGATACTCACCGCATGCCCCATGGCGTCCGGCATCGGCGGCAAGAGGGAGTCCACCTCCCAGACCGGGGGCTGCCGTGACGGCACGCCGCGGGGGATCGTGCCGTAGTTTCCGCTCACCAGATAGAGGGCTTCCCCGTCCTCAGATTCGATGACCGAGTGGGCGGAATGCTCGTAGCCCATCTGCAGCTTTTTCAGCAACTCGAACTGGTCGTACTGGTCGTCGCCATCGGTATCACGGATGCGGTAGAAGCCCGTCATCGTCGTCATGTAGAGACTGCCAAAAGCATGGAGGAAGCCAAGCGCTCCGCCAACCGTCCGCTTGCCCCATACGATCGGTTCGTAGGGGAAACCCTCGAGGCTCTCGACTCCAACCGCTGGCGTCTCGTCACCGTCTTCGGGCAAGGTGACCCGGAAGACGCCCTTGTCGTCCTGATCCGACACGATGAGGCGTCCCTTCGGGTCGAAGGCCATCGCGACCCACGATCCCTGGGATGGCGGAACGCGGTAGAGCAGCTCCGCGTCGAATCCTTCCGGGAGATGGATCCCCGTGTCTGGATCGACGTGCATTTTCTCTTCCGCTGCCGAATGGCCGGCAACGAGGGTCAGGGCGAGCAAAATGGGGAATCGGAACCGGTTCATCCTGGGGGGCGATCGGGGCATCCCACCCCTGGGCGCAGCGCGGGAGCAGGGGGGATTCAACATCGCCCCGGGGACGGGGGCGAGGGGGGAGGTCGTGGGGGCGGATCTAGAGGTCATGGTCGGGTTCATGCGCCGAGGATCATCCCTTGTGCTGGCGGCGGAGGTGCTCGATGAGCAGTTGCAACCATTTGCTCTGGTAGCGGTAGGGGTTCCAAATCATCGCGACCGTCCGCTGCGGTTTCTTTCGGTGGAATGAACGGTAGATCCGCCGCTCGTCGTCGTCTAGGCGACGCGCCATCTCCGGGACGATGGAGACGCCATGCCACAGTGCGACGAGTTCCTGCACGGTCGCGAGTTGGCTGATCCGCTCGACCGAGACGGGTTGGACGGATTGTTGGCGGCAGTAGGACTCGATGTTGTCCGTCAGGCAGTGGGCCTCGTTCAGCATGATGAACGGGTAGTCTTCAACGGCCTCGGCGGTGATCTCGTCGGACACGGCGAGAGCATGGCCGGGGGGGACGACGAGCAACAGTTCCTCGTCGAAGAGCGCCTCGACTTGGAGGTACTTGGCGATGACCGGCAGGGCGAGGATCGCGAGGTCGATTTCGCCGTGGCTGCAGCGCCGGATGAGATTGTCCGTCGTGTCTTCCTGCACCACGACGGTGATGTTGGGGTGCTGCTCGGCGAAACTGCGGAGCAGGCCGGGAAGAAAGTAGGGAGCGATCGTAGGGATCGCGCCGAGGCGGATGCGCCCGTGCCGCCCCGCTTCGGAAAGCAGCGAGAACGTGTCATCGACAAGTTTGAGGATCTCCTTGGCACGCTCGAGGAGCAGTTCGCCGAGATCGGTGAGGACGACCCCGCGCGGCTTCCGCTCGAAAAGCGGCTGGCCGAGTTGGTGCTCGAGCTTCTGGATCGAGCGGCTCAGCGCGGACTGGGAGAGGTTTAGCTCTTTCGCTGCCCGCGTGAAGCTTTTCGCCCGCGCCACTGCCACGAATTCCTCGAGCTGCTGGAATTCGATGTCGTTCCTCATGCGGCACCATAGTCATGCGCCTCGAGCATGGCAAACATACGATCAATGCATTGGATGCATGGTCGATTCGCGGGCAAAACCTAGCTTGCCGCGCTGAGTCAGCGGGGCGCCCATGCGGGCCAAAGCAGAATTGAAACTAGGAACCCACAACGCAAAACCATGAAAAAGCCTCAAAACGTGGCCCTGTTGGCCGCCCTGACCCTGGCGCCGTTCGCGATAGTATCGGCCGAAGAAGCGCCGTCAGCGCCGCCGCTGGAAGCGGACGGAAATGATCTTAGCCATTGCCCGGTGATGGGCACGCCCGCCGGTCCCTATCGGAATACCGCCGCGTCGGCCATGTCGGTCGGCGATTGGTGGCCGAACCAGCTGAACCTGGAAATCCTCCACCAGAATTCGGCCAAGGGCAATCCGGTCGGGGCGGACTTCGACTACGCCGAAGAGTTCGCCAAGCTCGACTATGCGGCGCTCAAGAAAGACCTCGAGGCCTTGATGACCGACTCGCAGGACTGGTGGCCGGCCG
>CAZKYJ010000898.1:0-2620 GCA_964556355.1 uncultured Verrucomicrobiales bacterium
CGCTTTGGAGCGTGACGACTTCGGGGTCTTTGTCGCCAGCCCCGTCGCCTACGAAGGTCGGGTCTACCTTCTCCGACACAAAGGCAAGGTCGTGTGTCTCGACCCCGCCACCGGCGAGCCGCACTGGGAGGCCGAATTACCCAGGGAGGCCGATGCCTACTACGCCTCCCCGGTAATCGCCGGCGGGATTCTCTACGCTGCACGCGAGGATGGGGTGGTCTTCTCCCCCCGGATCGGCGAGAGCTTCGAACTCCTCGGGGAGAACCACATGGGTGAACAGATCCTCGCCTCCCCTGTCCCCTTCGACGGCCATCTCCTCATCAGGGGATCCGAGCACCTCTTCCTGGTGGAATAAGACGCGAGCTCCCCACCTCCACCCCTCGGGGCTCCGTTCCGCATGGCGCCCGGAGCGTCGCCTGCCCCTCCGCGCCGAACGTCCGACGGGAGTGAGCGTTCAGAGCCTCGCATCCGCTGGCGATCATGCTACGTTATGGCTGCGAGCCACTGCCCCCCCCAGCCCAGTGAAAACGATCGTCAGAGCTTTCCAAAGTTTTGTCCTCGCCTCGGTTCTTCTTGCGGGACGAGGGCAGGCTGACGAGATCCCCCTCCAGATCTCCGAAGTAGGACGCACTGAGGGTGGAAAGTTCGCCGTGGCGATGCCGGCGGCACCCGGATACTACCACGTCTTGCGCCGCTATTCCGGCCTGGGAAGCGAGGCGGGGCGCGCCGTTTCCA
This sequence comes from uncultured Verrucomicrobiales bacterium, assembly GCA_964556355.1. Classification (GTDB taxonomy): domain Bacteria; phylum Verrucomicrobiota; class Verrucomicrobiia; order Verrucomicrobiales; family DEV007; genus CAZKYJ01. The sequence goes on from CAZKYJ010000898.1 coordinate 736, forward strand.
TCGCTGAGGGCTCCGGAGGGATCACCTGGCTGGCGGATTCGACCCTTCCCCAGGGCGATCGTGGCTTCTTTCGCGTCGAGACGTCCCCCCTTGGCAGTCCCGGCGACATCGACGGCGACACCTACTCAGACGCGTTCGAACTCGCGCACCCGAGTCTCCACAACCCGCTCAACCCAGCGCCGCCAATCGATGGAGTCCACGGAACGGTCCAGCTCCCCAACCGGGACGAGTTCGAGCGCCTCTCCCACCGGGACGACCGTCCCGGCGCGCAATCGGTCCGCGAGATCAAGTTCCTCGTCTTTGACGTCGATACCGACACCCCGGATCTCTACTTCGCGGACAGCAAGCGCTATAATTACCACTATAGTTTCACCTTCGCGGTCGGCCGCTACACCGGCAGTACCGGCAACACCGACTTCAACAACGATACCTACTTCACGAATAGTGGACGCAAGAATCTCGCTGGAAGCCTCATCTCCCACGACAACTATCGAGCGCCCGACGGGAGGCTGGGCACCTACACCGTCGAGTTCTGGCCCACCGATCCTGTCGCCTTCCAGTTTGTAGAGACGGCCTATGAAATGATCGCGGCGGCGATGCCGTTTGTCGATGGCAACATCGCCTACCATCCCGCCAGCCAGACCCAGCGCTCATTGATGGCTCTGGAATCCGGCGAATTTGCCGCCTCCCAGGTCAATATTATCTCCACTGAAGAGCTTTTCAGCAATGTCGTCTACACCGGCCTCAACGAGGCGGAGTCCTTCGGCCGGCTCCGCCTCGTCACCGGAACCGAGACGCTCTCCGTCCGCGACATCGTCATCTTCCGAAGCATCCCCAACGACCTGACCCACGTGGCGGGCATCATCACGGAGATTCCCCAGACCCCGCTCTCCCATATCAACCTCAAGGCCAAGCAGAACGCGACCCCCAACGCCTACATCAAGGATGCGGCGACCCATCCGGCGATCGCGCCGCTGCTCGACGAGTTCGTCCACTACAATGTCGGCGCGGACGGCTTCGAGATCCGGGCTGCGACCCAGGCCGAGGTCGGCGACTGGTTCGCGCGCACCCGCCCGTCTGAGCAGCAGACTCCAGTCCGCAACCTCGGCGTGACGGCAATCCGTCCGCTGGCGCAAATCGCGTTCGCCGATGCCGACGCTTTTGGAACGAAAGCGACCAACCTCGCGGAATTGCGCAAGATCTTGCCCGACAACTCTCCGGACGGCTTTGCCGTGCCTTTCTATTTTTACGACGAGTTCATGAAATACAACGGGTTCTACGGGGTCGCAGAATCCATGATGGCTGACCCGCTCTTCCAGGCGGACCCCACGATCCGGGCGATCCGCCTCGAAAGTTTTCGCGACATCATCGAGGCGGGAGCCTTGCCACCCTGGATGATCTCCGCCCTCGGCGACCTTCAGGCCATGTTCCCTGCCGGATCCTCGTTTCGCGCCCGTTCCAGTACCAACAATGAAGATCTCGAAGGGTTCAACGGCGCCGGCCTCTACAGCTCGTTTACCCACAAGCCGAGCGAGGGGCATTTCGCCAAGAGCGCGAAGCAGGTCTGGGCAAGCTTGTGGAACTACCGTGCCTTTGAAGAACGCGATTTCTGGAGGATCGACCACCTGGCCGCCGCGATGGGGATTCTCGTCCATCCCAATTTCAGCAACGAGCAGGCCAACGGCGTCGGCGTCACCAAGAACCTCTACGACCCGCGTTGGCGAGGGCACTATATCAACGTCCAAATCGGAGAGGATCTCGTCACCAACCCGGAGGCCGAATCCATACCCGAAGAGTTTCTCATCTCCTCCCTCGCGACCTCCGACTACGAGATCCAATACATCCGCTTCTCCAACCAGCTCCCCGCCGGGATGACCGTCCTCAC
>CAZKYJ010000899.1:0-2617 GCA_964556355.1 uncultured Verrucomicrobiales bacterium
GATTGACTCGTCATCGGTCACGAGCACCCGGATCCGGGCGCCGTTGTCGAGTGCGCGGAGCTGTTCCAGCTGCTCGGCCCGCTCGAGGGGGGATGGCGGCCACTGCACGAACTGCATGAGGAAATCGCGCCGGTAGCCGTAGATCCCCTTGTGGCGGTAGAGCGGGACGGCCACCGACGGGTCGCGCCGGTAGGGGATCGCGCTGCGGGAGAAATAGAGCGCACGCCCGGTGTTGCCGACCACGACTTTGACCACGTCCGGGTCGGCCACCAGGTCCGGGTCGCCCAGCAAGGTGGCGGCGGTGACCATCTCCAGCGAGGGGTCTTGCAAGAGGGCGTGGGCGAGTCCGCCGATGAGATCCGGGGAGATCATCGGCTCATCGCCCTGCAGGTTGATGATGTGGGTGAACGAGGCGTCGAGCGCCCGGCTCGCCTCCGCGATGCGGTCGGTGCCGGAGGGGTGGTCGGGCGAGGTCAGGGCGACGGTGGCACCGAATGCCCAGGCGGCGTCGGCGATGCGGTCGTCGTCGGTGGCGACGAGGACGGCCGCCTCGGGCAGCGCCTCGCAGGCACGCTCCCAGACGTGCTGGAGGAGGGGCTTGCCGGCGATGGGATGGAGCGGTTTGCCGGGAAACCGGGTGGAAGCAAAGCGGGCCGGGATGATTGCGGCGACCCCGACGGGGAGGTACTCACTGGTGGGGAGGGGAGGTGGCGTCGGGCTTGGAGAGGTCACGCTGGCAATGGGTCGCTCGGTTCCATCGTCTTGCTAGCGAACCGCGTCCCGCGCAAACGATTTTCTCCCCCGTTTTCGAACAGCGATGTGCGGGCGATGTCCGATGAATCCCAGTTGTTTCCTATTGAGCCCCTGCTACGTTTTAGTAGCTACAGGGGTGAATGAATCTCATAGCCCTCCCGTCCCTCAATACCCGAATGAAAAAAGCATGGATCTCCCTGCCGCTAGCGATGGCTTGCGGACTCGTTTCTCAGACTTCTCACCTCGGTGCGGCCGCGGCTGAAGCGAAGAAGATCGACATTTCTAAGTTCCCGGGAGCGTTCGTCCAAGAGGTGATCGTCCCCGTGCCGTCCGAAGTTTTCTCCGTATTGGACAAGCTCGGTCCGAACAACTGGCGCGACCAGCTCCGGGAGCAGAATAACCAACTGCTGACCGACCGTTTCGAGATCGCCTTGCAGTTCGGAGTGGTGGTGGCCGACGGCTTCATCGCGGTGCAGGCGCAGGACAAGACGACGATTCAAGAACTCGGTAGCGAGGTCCGGCGGCTGGCCAAGGCGCTCGGTGTGGACAAGGAGGTATCTCAGCATGCCCAGAGCATCCTCGACAACGCCGACAAGAACGATTTCGATGCGGTGCGCCAGGAATTTGACGGAATCCAGAGCACGGTGCGGGAAAAGATGAGAACGATGCGCGACGATGACGTCGCCCAATGCGTCAGCATCGGGGGATGGCTCCGGGGGACTCAGGTCGTCACCTCGCTCGTCTCGCAGTCCTACGACAAGGACAAGGCGGAGCTGCTCAACCAGCCCGACCTCGTCGCCCACTTCCGCGAGTCGCTCGAATCCATGGACGCCAAGGTAGTCGACTCATCCAAGCTCAAAGCGGTCGCTGCGGGCCTGGAGAAGATCCAGGTGGCCATGACTCCTGCGGAGGGCGGAATGATCCCGTCCACCGCGATCACGATGATAAACGGCGAGAGCGCAGCGCTCGTCGAGAGCATCACGGGCGGTTCCGGGGGTGCCGACTCCAACTAACGACCACTCCTCCTAGCGATGAAATCGAACAAATTGAGCGCGGCGATCCTCGCGCTGGCGGTGGTCGCCTTCCCGGGTACTGGCCACGCCGTCGTCGATGACGCCCACTCGTTCGCGATGGAGGCGGCGATTCCCTACGTCGAGCAGCATTTCCGTGTCCGTTCGGACTACTGGAGCGGAGAGCTCAAACTGGGCGAGCAGAAAGCCGTCCGGCACCAGCTCTTTCGCGGAAACCTCTACTGCTTCTGGCTCGGGACCGACACCGACAACCTGGAGATCGAGATCGGTATCTACGACCTTGAGGGCAATGCGATGGAAATCAAAGTGGTGGACAGCAATCACGCGACCACCGCGCAGATCCTCCCGCCGGCCACCGGCTCCTACGTCATCGTGTTTTCCATGAAGAGGGCGGAAGGGGCTCCCGAGGAGCCGCCGGTCGACAAGGACGAGGAAAAACTCCCCATCGGTTGGGCGCTCGCCTACGGTTACCGGTAGCGCCGTGCCCCCGTCCGTTGCCGCCACCAGGATGATTGAGACTCGGACGCTCGAATTTGAGACTCCGCAGTTTCTCCACTCGCTTTTCGCCCACGACGAGGAGCTGCTCCGGGAGATGGGCGCCCGCTTCGGGGTCAAGCTGACGACCCGCGATGGCTGGGTGCGCTTGGAGGGGGAATCGGGCGGTCTCTCGAGGGCGGAAGAGGCGTTCGCGGTTCTGGAGAGCGCCCGCCGGGGCGGCGGGGAGATTACGCCGCAAGCCTTCCGGCTGGCCCTCGATGCGTCGTCGTCCCACGGGGGCGATACGACGCCGGCCCGCGGGGGAGACGTGGCTGAGCTGCTCGGGAAAAAGCTGC
>CAZKYJ010000900.1:0-2615 GCA_964556355.1 uncultured Verrucomicrobiales bacterium
TGATGGACAAGGTGGGCACCGTCCGCGTACGCAACGGCAAGATCGAGGCCGCGCGTCCGACGATCATCAGGCCGAACCAGGATGCGGATCTCAGCTTCGACGGCTTCGGCGACCAGGCCGAGGCTTTTGCCAGCTGGTTCAAGAAGAACGTCGCCATGCTCCAGTACCCGATCCGTCTGAGCAAGGAGGATGTCACCGAGACTATCGTACACGCCCCGTTCGAGGACGTCTGCGGGCGGATCGCCGCCGAAGTCGAGGCGAACGGCGAGCCGCTCACCGCCGTCATCCAAGGGGTGGACGACGCCTGGGAGATGTGCCTGCTGAAATTCACCTTGGAGATGGTGGAAAAGAGCAAGGGCATCAATATTTTCGACTTCAAGCGCCGGGGCCTCCTCTGAGGTGTGCCGCCCGGCGGAGGTGCTCGCGGATGTCCGTTGACGGCGGCGAATGTGGGCGCACACTGGCAGCCTCCCGATTTCGGGGCTTCGTGATCGCAGTTCAGCAATGGCCAAAGCGCAGTTCAAAATCGTCGTCTTCCTGCTCGCCCTCTCGTTTTTGGCCGCGACGCTCTTCCTCGCGATCTACTACATCAAAAAGGACTACCTCCCCGAACGGCAGGCCATCGAGGAGATCGCCAACTACTACGCCGAGCCGCCGCCCCCCCCGGACCCGGGCGCCAAGCTCTACGACGAGGCCATGGCGCTGCTCAAGAACGGCGAGGTCGATGCCGGCAAAGCGACGCTGCTCCGGCTCATGGCCATCTACGAGGACTCCGCACGCTTCGCCGACGCCCGGAGGGTGGTCGGCGAAATCAACATGGATCAGCTGCTCTCCAAGCGCCCCATGCCCGGCAAGCTCGACTACGTGGTCAAGCGGGGAGACGCCCTCGCCGCCATCGCCCGGAACAACCACACCACCCTCGAATACATCAAGCTGATCAATCATACCGACGGCGTCACCATCCATCCCGGCGACCGGCTCGTCCTTTTCCCGTTGGAGTTCGGCATCGAGATCGACCTCGGCGCGAAAGATCTCGGCCTCACCCACCAGGGCAAGCTGTTCAAAGCCTACCCCATCCTCGCCTACGAACTGCCTCCCACCTTCCGGCTTCCCGTCGAACTGAAGGCCAGCTCGAAGACGGCATGGATCGGGGATGAAACCATCCGTCCGACCGACGAGCGCCTCTCCGATTCCACCAAATGGATCCAGTGCAGCCGTCCCGGCTCCCAGCTCGGCATCACCATTGCGGCGGGCGATGTCTCCGACGAGGAGAAAAAACGCTTGCCCACCGGTATCTTCGTGGCCGACAAAGATATGGAAGAACTGTACACGATCGTGCGAGAGGGTGCGATCGTCGAGATCAAGAAATAGAGGATGAACACCCAACCACTCGAATTCGAAAAACCGCTCGTGGAGCTCCAGCGCCAGCTCGACGAGCTGCGCAGCCAGTCCAGCGGGCACCAGATCGACTGCACGGCGGAGATCGCGCAGATGGAAAAAAAGATCGCGGAGACCCGCGCGAAGATCTACCACAACCTGACCGCTTGGCAGCGGGTGCAGATCGCCCGCCACACCGGGCGTCCGTTCATGCTCGACTTCGTCCAGCATGCCTTCGACGACTTTTTCGAGCTCCACGGCGACCGCCACATCGGCGACGACCACGCCATGCCCGCCGGGTTCGCGACGATCGGGGGGATTCGCTGCGTGCTGATCGGCCACCAGAAGGGCCGGGATCTCAAAGAGAACCTGAAGCGCAACTTCGGCAGCGCCCACCCCGAGGGCTACCGCAAGGCTCTCCGGCTCATGCGCTTGGCCGAGCAGTTCCAGCTGCCCGTCATCACCCTCATCGACACCCCCGGCGCCTACCCCGGCATCGGGGCCGAGGAGCGGAACATCGCCGAGGCCATCGCTTTCAACCTGAAAGAGATGATGGCATTGAAGACGCCCATCATCTCCATCGTCATTGGCGAGGGCGGGTCCGGCGGGGCGCTCGGCGTCGGCGTTGCCGACCGCGTCCTCATGCTCGAGAATGCCTACTACTCGGTCATCAGCCCGGAAGGGGCGGCAGCCATCCTCTGGAAGCACCGCCAGCACGCCCCCGAAGCGGCCGATGCCTTGCGGATCACCGCCGGACAGCTGAAGGAGTTGGGGGTGATCGACGGCATCATCCCCGAGCCCGAAGGCGGTGCCCACCGCGACCATGCCAAGGCCGCCGCCAACCTGAAGTCGGCGATCCTCCGCGGACTCAAGGAGCTCGAGAAACTCCCCTGCGAGAAGTTGCTCGCCGAGCGCTACGCCAAGTTCCGGGCGTTTGGGGAGTTCGAGGAGAAAGCGGCGGTGTGACGTGCGGCCGCGGGCTGCCGGCCCGGCGCTCCCCGCGCCCGGGTCTTGGCGACTGCCTCCTGCCGGTACCAATTCCGCCTTCGTCTCGGGCGGGCCGTGCCGGAGCTCCCGCCGGCGTCGGGGGAAGCTGACCGCAGCGGGGCGAGCGGCCCGCCCGCCTCCGTCGTGCCCAACAAAACGGGCCGCCGGAAGGGGATCTTCCGGCGGCCCGCTGGGGAATTAATTGACCTGCGCGGGGCGAGGTCTAGCGGCCGTAGACCTCGACTTCGACG
>CAZKYJ010000901.1:0-2610 GCA_964556355.1 uncultured Verrucomicrobiales bacterium
CCTGCCGGTCGGCGAAGGCTTCCTTCTCGGTGTGCTGGGTATGGCGGAGCTTCTCAAGGGCGTCGGCCGCATTGGACACCAGCTCGCGCACGAAGATCTCCTTCTCCGTGTAGAGCGAGTGGATGACGATGTCGAGGAGCTGCTGAACCTCGGCCTTAAACTCTTGTTGGGTGGTGTGGCTGGCCATGATGAAACGATGCGGAAAAGTGGTGGACCGGTAGTGTAGCGGGCAGGGCAGCAGTGTCAAAACCTCCGAAATTTTCGTCCTTGCCCGTTCTGCTGGAGGCTTTTAGCATATCGCTCCCAACAAAAAACCTATGGAAAAAATCAAACTCGAATACATCTGGCTGGACGGCTACACGCCGGAACCCAGCCTCCGCTCCAAGACCAAAATCATCAGCTTTGACGGCGATCCCACCCTCGGCGATGTGCCCGGCTGGTCGTTCGACGGCAGCTCGACCGAACAGGCCGAGGGCTCGTCCTCGGACTGCCTCCTCAAGCCGGTCAAGCTGGTGCCCGATGGCGATCGCGAAGCCGCCTACCTCGTTCTCTGCGAGGTCCTCACGGCCGACGGTGACGTCCACCCGTCCAACGCTCGGGGATCGTTCGAGGACGACCCGGACCTCTGGCTGGGCTACGAGCAAGAGTACGTCTTCATGGACGGCAAGACTCCCCTCGGTTTCCCGAAAGACGGCTACCCCGGTCCGCAGGGGCCCTACTACTGCGCCGTCGGTGCCGCCAATGTGAAGGGGCGAGAGATCGTCGAGGAACACCTCGACCTTTGCCTCGATGCCGGGCTCGATGTCACCGGGATCAACGCCGAGGTCATGCTCGGCCAATGGGAGTTCCAGATCTTTGGCAAGGGTGCCAAGGAGGCCGCCGACTGCGCCTGGCTCGCCCGCTACCTCCTCGTGCGCACCGCCGAGAAGTACGGGGTCAACGTCGAGTTCCACCCGAAGCCGATCCTCGGCGACTGGAACGGCAGCGGCATGCACACGAACTTCTCCACGACCGACATCCGCGAGAAGGGCGGCGAGGAGTTGATTAAGTCAATCTGCGAGAAGTTCCGCGGCGTGCACGAGGAACACATCGCCGTCTACGGCTCGGCCAACGACATGCGCCTCACCGGCCTCCACGAGACCCAGTCGATCGACCAGTTCTCCTACGGCGTTTCCGACCGCGGCGCCTCGATCCGCATCCCGGTCAGCACCGCCCAGAACGGCTGGAAAGGCTATCTCGAAGACCGCCGCCCGGCATCCAACGCCGACCCCTACAAGGTGGCGGGCCGGATTCTGGAGACTCTGCGCAGCTGATAGCCGTCAGATCCTTTAAAGGCGCGCCCCTTTCCGGGGCGCGCCTTTTTCTGTTCCGCAACCGGGGCGGAACGGTGGATCGGCGACGCGGGGAAAGTGGCGGTCGGACGGCGGTCGGACGGCGAGATCTCCAACCGGCGTCACGAGATCCGGGATTGCTCATCCCAGACATACCACCCGGGTTCGCCCGTCACCCTCCGACGTCACCCTGAAACTCACGGGCAGCATCTTCTCGATCACCCCGATGTTCGTCGGCAGGTGGTCGTCGGGCTTCAGCGTGAGGAACTCCCCTCCCCCGGCGAGGGCCATGGGCAGGAGGAGTTGGTCGGCGAGCCAACGGCCGACGACGGCTCCGCTGCCGAGGTAGTTGTGCAGGCCGCGCCCGCAGCGGTGGCCGACCTTCTCGGCGGAGACGCTGCGCTCGCCGAGGGTCGACCAGATTTCGGTGGTGTTGGCGAAACGGCTTTCGGCAAAACAGATGATGCCGGTGCTCCGACCGCGACCGCACGTGATGGTCGCGTCATCCGAGCCCCAGCCAAGGGCGGCGCAAGCGGAGCCAACGACACGCTCGGCAACCTTCAGGGGGACCCCTTGGCGCAGGACACGGAGCGAATGCCCGAGGGGTTCACCCCGCTCGAGCCAGGTGGCGGGAACCGGCTCGGCACGACGGACCGTCGCCTCGATGACACCGCCTCCGACCGGCGCGAAGCCGGCCTCGTTCAGCGCGAGATCAGCGGTGAAGCCGAGGCGGGCAACCTCGGGGAGGAAGCAGTGTTCGACGAATTCGTAGGGCGGCGCCATCGGGTTGTGGGTGCCACCTTCGAGGCGCAGCGTGCTCGGGGCATCGGCCATGGCCAGCGCGGGGAAAAGCGTCTGGAAGAGCAGCGTCGTGCTCCCGGCGGTACCGATGGCGAATTCGTAGTGGCTCGGGCGCACGGCACCAGGACGGAAGACGAGTTCGGTCGAGCCGATCTCGCCGCCGTCCGCGACGCCGCCCGACACCTCGATGGCCGCGCGCACACAGGTGAGGTGCTGGCGCATGAGCCCCGGCTTCGGCCGGCCGCCCCGGATGTTGGTGATCCGGAACGGCTGGCCGGTGACGAGCGAGAGCGAGATCGCGGTGCGCAGGATCTGGCCGCCACCGCCGGAGCCATCGAGTTGGACTGTTTTGCTAGTCATCTGCTTTCGAGGCATCTTTGATCACGAACCGCGCACGCAGTGACGCCACGGTATGCGCGAGTTCGGCCTGCTCGACGCTACGCCGGACTTCGTGGAAATCCTTGTAGGCATCGGGTGC
>CAZKYJ010000902.1:0-2607 GCA_964556355.1 uncultured Verrucomicrobiales bacterium
GGGGATCACTTCCTCGGCACCTTTGGCGACCCACTGGTTCGCGCCGGCAGGGCTCTGCTCCAACTCCCACTCGTAGTTGAAGAGGTTCTCGAAGAAGTAGTTGCTCCACTTGGCGGGTGTCTGCGTCCAGGTGACCTCCAGGCCGCTGGTGATGGTGTCGCCACCTTTCCCGCTGCCGAAGCTGCTCTTCCAGCCCAAGCCTTGCTCCTCGAGCGGAGCCTCCTCGGCGTCCGCGCCAACATGGTCCGCCGGACCGGCGCCGTGGGTCTTACCAAAGCTGTGCCCACCGGCGATCAGCGCGACGGTCTCCTCGTCGTTCATGGCCATGCGGCCGAAGGTCTCGCGGATGTCGTAGGCCGCCTTGAGCGGGTCCGGATTGCCGTCCGGCCCTTCCGGGTTCACGTAGATGAGGCCCATCTGCACCGCGGCGAGCGGGTTCTCCAAATTGCGGCTGTGGGTGTCGCCATCGGCATCGTCGTCGGACACCACGACACCCCGCTCCTCCTCGGCACCCTCGGAGCCGTGCGCGTAGCGCTCGTCGCCGCCCAACCAGGTGGTCTCCCGTCCCCAGTAGACGTCCTGGTCCGGCTCCCAGGTATCCTCGCGCCCCCCCGCGAAGCCGAATGTTTTGAAGCCCATCGTCTCGAGGGCAACGTTGCCGGCGAGGATCATGAGGTCACCCCACGACAGCTTGCGACCGTACTTCTGCTTGACCGGCCAAAGGAGGCGCCGGGCCTTGTCGAGGCTCACGTTGTCCGGCCAGCTGTTGAGCGGCGCGAACCGCTGTTGCCCGCGCCCGCCACCGCCACGCCCGTCCTGGATCCGGTAGGTGCCCGCACTGTGCCAGGCCATCCGGATGAAGAGCGGCCCGTAGTGGCCGAAGTCGGCCGGCCACCAGTCCTGCGAGTCGGTCATCACCGCCGCGAGATCGTCTTTCACCGCCGCGAGGTCGAGGCTCTTGAACTCGGCGGCGTAGTCGAAACCGGCGCCCATCGGATCGGACTTCGCCGAGTGCTGGGTGAGCAGTTCGACTTTCAGCCGGTTCGGCCACCAATCGGGGTTGGTGGTCCCGCCGCCGGCAGCGCGTGCCGGGGCGCCGCCCATTACCGGGCACTGGTTCTGGGCGCCGTTGTCTTGTGATTGCGATTCGTCGTGGGACATAGGATTTCGATTCTGTTGTTTCGGGTTGGTTGTTTAGTTAGTGTGAATGGTGCGGCTCTCCGGCCGGAAGCCCGGCGCCCGGCGTCTGGCACTGCGGGCAGATCCCCCAGTAGACGACCTCCGCCTCGTCGATGAGGAAACCCGAGTCCGAGCTCGCCGTGAGGCACGGGGTGTAACCCACCGCGCAGTCGACGTCCACCGTCACCCCGCAGGCCCGGCAGATCAGGTGGTGGTGGTTGTCCCCCACACGATCCTCGTACCGCGCCGCAGCACCGGCCGGCTGGATGCGACGGATGATCCCCTTCTCCGCCAGGAGCCCCAGCGAGTTGTAGACGGACTGCCGGGAGACGGCGCCGATCTCCGAGCGCACGTCCTCCGCGATCGCGTCCGCCGTCCCGTGGGGACGCCCCGATACCGCCCGCATCACCGCCAGACGTTGTGCGGTGATCGAGAGCCCGCAGTCGCGGAGGAGTCTGGCTGGGTCGGGAGACACGGCCGCCAGAAAAGCCTATTTTTTGGACTCTGTCAAAAAAATGAACCTATCTATTGGCGCGGGCTGAACCGGGGTCAGACCGTCGCGCGGCCCGCTGTCATCCGGGCTGCCAAGCCGAGGGTCTATCCCGGGCGCAGGTGGCACCACGGCTCCTCGCCGGACATGTCCTCGATGGCGGGATCGGCGGCTTCGGCCGGCGAGAGGATGGCGAGGAAGACGAGTTTTTCATCGAAGGGGTTCCACGTGCCGTGCACCTCGCCCATGGGGATGAAAGCGGTATCGCCCGGGCCGAGGATGCGTTTTTGCTCACCGACCCACTGTTCGGCGCGACCTTCGAGGACGTAGATGAGTTCTTCGCGGGTCGGGTGGCGGTGGAACGGGTGCTCGCGCCCCGGTTCCATGTTCGCGCGCACCATCAGGAGATGTTCGTTGGCGACGATATCGGCACGGCAGATCCACTCTTCGAGCGTCCACGGCGATTGGAAATCGACCTTCTCATCCGCGGTGACGAACCGGCGGGTCGTGATCTCTTTGTTCATTGGCTAGGGCTTTCGCTGGACCGGGATGGCCTTGAACTCCTTCGTCAGGTCGCGGAGCGATGCCTCCACCGCCATCCGCTCCAAACTGCTGGCGCCGACGAAGCCGACGGCGTCGGTCTTCTCGTTGATATACGCGGCGTCGTCCGGCGTGAGGATCGGTCCGCCGTGGCTGAGGAAAACGATGTCCTTGCGCCCGGACCGGCGACCCGCATCGATGAGCCGCTGCGTCCACCGGGCGGCCTCGTCCAGGCCGACGGTCGCACCGGTCACCCCGATGCTCCCACCGATGGTGGTGCCGACGTGCGCGATAATGGCGTCGGCACCGGCCTCGGCCATGGCCTGCGACTCCTCTTCGCTGCTGACGTAGACGATGGTGAAGAGGTCCATCTTCCGCGCGAGTGCCACCATCTCGAC
>CAZKYJ010000903.1:0-2607 GCA_964556355.1 uncultured Verrucomicrobiales bacterium
TGGGCGTGTTGGGGCAGTTGTCCATGAAATCGGGGACGAGGTCGCCGTCGGCGTCGGGGCCGATGGCGACGGTGTCGGCGCGGGTCACGGTGTGCTCGGCGGGCAGGGGGGAGCTGCGGAGCTGGCTGGACCAGGTGTAGACGCCCTGGGTCGTCGGGTTGGTGAAGACGGGGACGCCGCCCGGGTCGGAGACCCCCCTGTGGGTGATCTGCAGGTCCATGGGGGAGCAGTACGGCCCATGGATCTCAGGGTTAATGAAGAGCAGCGCCTGAATGCTGTGACCGCTGGCGGCGCTGCCGGTAACGACAAAGTCGAACGTAAGGCTTGCATTCACAACCGCTGTCCAGTGCGCCTTATCGCCGGGATCAGCCGGTTTGTCGAGGATGTCGAAGGCAAATCCCTCGCTCGATCCGTCGCACAGTTGGTCGACGCGCAGGAACCCGGACCCGACCTTGTCGTCGTCAGGGACGGCCCCGTCGGCGGCGATGTCTTGGTCCGGCGGGACGGAGAGGTTCTCGATGGCCGGCACGTGGTGGCCCGCCGGCGTCGTCAGCTCGCGGACGATGAAGCCGTTGGCTCCGGGGGTGATCGGGAAGAAGGAAGTGAGCTCGAAAGTGGGGTCAAAGTCATCGGTGCCGCCCTGGACATCGGCCATCCCTGCGATAAGCAGTAGAGCGGCAACCCCAGACAGGAGAGCTGCCGCTCTGCGGATCATCCGTTCAGTCCGGCTCTGGGCGCCCTACAATGACGGAAGCGGGAGATGAGGGATGATCTCTTCTCCCGCTTCCGGTAGGCGTGCCTCTAGCTATATCTCGTTGACACCCTTGGTCACCGGGGCATCATTTGTCGCGTCGGAGTCCCCGACGGTGTGCGGGTTGACGCCTGGGCAGGCGCCCCCGCCGAAGCCGGCTGGTGCCGGGTCGCCTGCGTGGCAGGCGTCCGCCGTGATCAGGTAGTCCGGGCTGTCGGCGCCCGGGTCACCACACGCCCCGAATTCCACGCTGAAGCTCACCGTCTCCTTGTCCTTCGGTAGCACTCCCGTGGCCGTCTTGACCAGTGAGGAGACCGCCTGGCCGTCGATGGTCGGCGCCGGGCAAGTCCCGTTCTGGACGGTCACAGTCAGCTGCACCGGAATGTCCTCGGTGTCGGTGTCGCTCTGGTTGGAGACCTCCACACTATATGTCCTGGTGGCGTTCTTCTGGGTCTTCTTGGGGCCGCCCACCTGGACGAACTTCACCCCGTGCTTGCCGATGGTCACCGTCTGCGTCAAGTAGGCGCTGTCCGGGAACGGGAAGGCGGGCAAAGGCGTGGATACGACCGGCGACGCCGTCCCCGTGGTGTCGATCGGCCCGCAGGTGTCCACCGGGCTGGTAATGCATAGGGGTCCTTGTCCGCCCTGAGGGAAGACGCTCATGTGGTAGTGACCGTTGGGCACCGTGGCGCTGAGGCCCGGCGCGGGCCCGCCGGTATCGCAGGCATCGCCGATGCTGTCTGTGGCGGGGCCAAGGTCAGGCGCAACGCCGCCGAAGGGGGTATCGGTGTCCTCCTGGCCAACATTGAACACCAGCGGGCAGTTGTCGGTCCGGTTCTTGTGGCCGTCGGTGTCGCAGTCTAGCCCCAGGAAGTCGTCGAACGGGCCGGGGCCGCACGGTGTCGTCGGATCCGGGTCACAAGAGCTGTCGATCCCTTCGGGTATTGAGACGTCTGTGGGGTCTGAGCCCAGGAGGCCAACAGCCCCGCCGGTAAGTATGAACAGGTCGATCCATCCGTCAGGGTCCTGGGTGCTGGGCACGGGGGGTGGCCCGGCCGCCACCAACGGATTCGTTGGAGGTACCGGAGCCGGCGCTCCCGGTTCCCTCGGGGTGGAGTCGGAGATGAACGAGATCGGGCAGGTGTCAAGCCCGTTCTCGATACCGTCGTTGTCCGTGTCACGGCCACTGCGGAAGAAGGTGCGGAAGTCGTAGTCCCCCGCCCCGGGGTTGGTGGCCTGCGCTATCGGAGGGAAGGGTGCGCCGCCCGTAAACGGGTTGAACGAGGCGACGCCGTTGACCGTGACCGATGCGGCGAGGTTGCAGAAATCGGTGAGGGCGCTGCCGGGGTCCCCCGGGTCGAGCGGGTCGCCCAGCCGCTGGATAGTGAGCACTACCGGGTAGCCTTTATCGGCGGTGAAGCCGAGGGCGCTGAGGTCGCCGGGATCGAAGAAGAGGAGGTTGACACCGACGTCCGTGCCGGAGGCGTCTAGGTACCCGAAGTACCGCAGCCTCGGCTCGGGGAACAGGGCAACGAGGTTGGCTGGATACTCGGTCACTCCCCGCCGGATGCGGAGGTCGGGCGGTGGCGCTGGCGGTAGTACATTGCCCGCGGGGTCCTCGAACCACTCGCCTACGCCGTTAAAGTCGGTGTCCGCGAAGTCCACTAAGGGACCGGTTGTGTCGGTCGTGGCCTCCAGGAACGCCACTATTGCCGGCAGCGCGATGAGACCGCAGAAAGAGTTGAAGGCGCCCAGGAGGGCGCTCGAGTTGGAGCTGCCAGCGATGGACCCGTTAGGGATGCTGGCGTCGGTGGCGAGTGTCCAGTCCCCAGGGATAAACGAGACGTAGTCCAGGG
>CAZKYJ010000904.1:0-2607 GCA_964556355.1 uncultured Verrucomicrobiales bacterium
GAGTTGTCGTGCTTCCCGTTGCCGACGAGGCCATCGGCGTTGGCCATCTCCCAGAACGGGATCTCGTTGTCGCGGAAGAACTCCAGCGCGATCCGACAGAAATCCCAGCTGCGATCGCGGCTCCGCCAGTCTTCGCAGACCAGATCGTTCTGCGGCAACTTGTAGCCGAAGTAGTACTCGACGCCCCCCCCACCGGCGAGCAGCGTCCCCCAAAGCACCTGCTTGCGCACCGTGTCGATGCTCGGGTTGTCAAAGTTGTCGGGCATCCCCGGGTAGCCGGGATCAGCCGGCATCCCCTCGCTCGCCGTCCCCGGCTCGTCGAACCCGATCACCCAAGGGACGCCCGCCGCGCCGGATGCTTGGCACCACTTCACGACCTGCGCGTGGCAGTCTTTGACATTGCTATTCTGCAACGACGCCCCGCGGATCGCCGACGACTCACCCAGCAGCGGTCGGTAGACCTTGTCCTGCTGATCGGGAAAGGTATGGACGACGATCGGGTGCGCGTAGGCATCGAGTCCGGCAATGTAGTTCGCCATATCGTTCTGTTGCTTGGTGCTCTGGGTGTTCTCCTCGCCGAGGTTCCAATTCAGCGCCAGGTTGTGCCCGAAGCGGGCCACGAGCTCGCGGCAGTAGAGCTTCCTTTCCGGACCGAGATCACCGCCGTCCAATGACGTGGGAACCTTGTCGTCGTTCTCGGTCTCCTGCAGTTTGAAATGGAGGTACATCCCCATGGCCGTCCCGTGGTCGAAAACGGTCCCCCACTGGTCGAGCTTCGAACAGTCGTAGTGCATTTTCTCATCGCGCGAGATGAACGGCCACACGTTGTCCCCGTCGCCCCCCGCGTTGTAGGGAAGGAAGGAAAACACATTGCACCCCTCGCCGGAGAGGTAGTTGATCGCGCCGACGATCCCTTTTCCCTTGCCGTCCTGCCACGTCGGATCGCCATCCTTCCAATCCCGCAGATGGGGCGACCAGGTCTTCAGTGGAACCTTCCCCGGCTTCCGGGCGACGGTCCCATCGAAGTCGGCGTAGCCAAGGAAGGTCTCGGGCGCATCCGCCCCGGCCTTGAGAAAAAACTCACCACTTCCCGCAAACTGGAGGTGGTGCTTCCCGACGTAACGGAGCATGCCTTTTCCGCGGAAGTCGCGTCCCACCTTGTCCGTCGGAAGGACCCTGAACTCGCCGGCCTTCGCGTCGAATGGCTCCACGGGCAGCTCCGTTGGCAAGGGCGCGAGTGCCGCGCCCGAACCTTCCACAAAGCTTACCGCGTAACGCCATTTCCCAGGGCGGTCCGGCGCGAAATGGACACGCCACTGGCTACCGGATTCTGCCGAGCTGTCCCCCGCATCGCCGTCGGCCGCAAAATAGCCGGGGATAAGGTAACTTGGCTCGCCGGACTCGTGCGTGAAACGGACGTCAAACCGGTAGTCGGTGAACGGGTTCGGCCGGTTGTCTTTCTCGTGGGCGAACGGCCCGTCGAGGGTCAGGGTGACCTTGTGCCACTCCATGAGATCGCCGCTCACCGTGACCGACCCGTCCCCATCCGCCGCCCTCTCACCGAAGAGGTCACCGGCGAACGATTGCGGCGATGGCGTCGCCCCGGCCGGACTCTTGGCCCGTGCCGCGAGCACCTTCCCGTCCGCCGGTCTCACGCCGATCCGGGACCAGCGCGCCCGGCTGAACTCCTGCCCGTCAACCGACCCGACGACCGATCGCACCTCGATGCGGGATCGAGCGCTCACGCGGACGTTCTCGAAAGTTTTCGTGTAGGCCGCCCCTTCCACGGTGGTCGCGTCGCCGAGGGGGCACTCGAACTCTCCGACCTCCTCACCGTCGACGACCAGCACGTAGTTCGACCTCCCGTCGTTCTCGCCGACGGCATGCAGGGTCAGGTCGAAGAACCCGTCGCGGAGCGGCCACAGCCCGCGCGCCACACCTTCCTTGTGGACATCAGGATCGATGGCCAACCACTTCGCTCGATCCACATAGAGGTCTTGGCGCTGGGGAAAATCGGCGATCCCCAGCGAGACCTCGGGGGACGACGCCGGACCCGGTTCTCCCCCCTCGTCGTCCGGAGCCTCGAAGTCCGGATCGGTCGTCAGGATCCACGCGTCGAACTCGAAGCCATCTTCCCGCATGGAGAACTGGATCGTGTGATCGCCGGCCTCGTCGACATCGAGAAAGAGGATCCCGGGAACCCCGGCATGGACTTTCTCGGTGCGCTGCTTCGATCCCCACACCCACCGGTTCTTGGCCGTCCACTGCATTCGCTGCCCGCATGCGGGCCATGTGCCGTCGATGCCAACGTGCAGGCCGTTGTCTTCGGTGCCGGTCGAATGGGTCCTCGCCCAGACATAGTATCTCCCCGGCGTGCTGAAATGGACGTTGTAGCTCAACACGGCCATCTTACCCGGCTCGTTGACGAAATTCTCGCCATGGACGAGCTTCTCTCCGTGGTTCCTGCGGGTGTCCGGCAGGATCTCGAGATAGGCTCCGCCGCTGGCGCCCTCGGCATGGTTGCCATCGGCGTCGGGTTTGACGTCGGGCGTCTTGTCCGCCGTGGTGAGATACCACGCGCGCACCCCATCGAGTTCCTGCTTGGCG
>CAZKYJ010000905.1:0-1490 GCA_964556355.1 uncultured Verrucomicrobiales bacterium
GGTCAGGCGGACCGCGGTGCCACGTCACCGGGCGCCGCCTGCCGACGTCCCCACGCGTTCCTCGTCCCGTTCGCCGACGCCGTCGAATGGGCGATTCCCGGTCGCGCCCTCTACTACGCCACCGCCATGCCCCGCCTCGGTGGCTGCTCCCCGGTGATCGCGACGACGTTCGACGGGCGTCCGACCCACCTTGAGGGAAACCGCCTCCATCCGCGCAGCGGATCGGGTCTCGACAGTTTTGCCCAGTCGTCCGTGCTCGATCTCTACGATCCTGATCGCTCGCGCCACTTCCTCAAAGACGGCGAGCGGAGCGATCTCGCGACCTTCCAGGTGGAGCTGGCCGAACTCCGCACGACGATGGCCGAATCCGGGGGCAAAGGTGTTGGCTTCCTCGTCGGGGAGAGCACCTCGCCGACCCGCGCCCGCCTTATCGCTGCTCTGAAGGACAAGTTTCCGGCGCTCCAGCTTTTCCGCTACGAGGCTATCAACCTCGACAACGTTCGGGCGGCCAACAGCGCCGCCTTCGGCGCCGCTACCGTCCAGTCGCCGAACTTCGACAAGGCGAGTCGGGTTCTCGCGCTCGACTGCGATTTCCTCGGGCTCGACCGCGTCGCCACGAATGCGGTCGGCGACTTCATGAAGCGGCGGAAGGTTGAGGGCGACGACGCCTCCGGGATGAACCGGCTCTATGCGGTCGAGCCGAATTTCACCGTCACCGGCGGTATGGCCGATCACCGGATGCCGCTCAATGCGAGCCAGGTTCCGGCATTCGCGTCCGCTCTGGCCGCCGCGGTCGGGGTCGCGGGTGCCAACGCGGGTGACTCCTTCGACGAGAGAACCAAGGCGTGGGTCAAAGCGGCTGCCGATGATCTCAAGGCGCACGCTGGCGAGTCCATTGTTGTCGTGGGAGCGTCCCAACCGGCCGCCGTCCACCAGACGGTGGCGGCCATCAACACGGCGCTCGGTAGTTTTGGCAAGACGATCGACTTGCTCGATGCCGGCGATGAGACCGCCGAGTTCGGCACCTTGGCCGAGCTCGTCGAGGCGATGAAGGAAGGCGGGGTTGAAACGCTCTTCATCACGACGGAGGCCGACCCGGCCTTCGATTCGTCCACCGATATCGGATTCGCCGACGCGCAGAAGAACCTCGGCAAGGTGATCCATCTCGGAACCCGGTTCCGGACGGAGACCGCCCGGCACGCTGCGTGGCACATTCCCGGCGCCCACTATCTAGAGTCTTGGGGTGATGCCCGCGCGGCCGACGGCACCTACTCGGTGATCCAGCCGATGATCCTCCCGCTCTACGGTGGGCTCAGCGAGCTCGACCTGATGATCCTGCTGCTTGCTGAGGCGGCGCCCGAAGCTCCGGCGGATGCCGAGGCGGAGGCCGGGGCGGAGGCTCCCGCCGTGGTGGCCGCCCCGCCTGCCGCGGCCGAGGACACCCCGGCGCCCGCCATGTTGGCCGTGCGCGAAACCTTTGACGCCATCGC
>CAZKYJ010000905.1:1500-2604 GCA_964556355.1 uncultured Verrucomicrobiales bacterium
TGACGAAGCTCTTGACGTGCAGATCGCGATGAACGCGCGCGAGCAGGACGCCGACAAGGCGTGGAACCTGACCCTCCGTGACGGGTTCTTGGCGGGCTCTGCGTATCCTGCTGCCTCGGGTGCCACCGCCGCGCCCGCCCCGGCGATGGAGACGCTGCCGGCGCCGACGAAAGATGCCATCGAGGTCGTCTTTAAACCCGACAGCAAAGTCTACGACGGCCGCTACATCAACAACGGCTGGCAACAGGAGGCTCCGGATCCGATCACGAAACTCACTTGGGACAACGCCGCCCTCATGAGCATCCGCACCGCGCGGAGCTTCGGGATCAAAGACGCCGGTAAAATGGTCACCATCAAGGCCGGTGAAGCCTCGGTGACCCTGCCGGCACTGATCGCCCCCGGGCACGCCGACAACGCCGTCACGGTCTCGATGGGCTACGGCCAACCCGGCACCAACGGCAGCGGGCCCGGTCGCGTCGGCGAGGGGGTCGGATTCAATGCCTTCCCGCTCCGCACGGCCGGCTCCACCTACATCGTTCCCGGCGCCAAGGTCTCCGTGGCCGACGAGACCTACCCGCTCGCGCTGACCCAAGAGCACAACTCGATGTATGGGCGCGCCCTCGTTCGCGAAGGCACTGTCGACCGCTTCAACGAGAAGCCGTCTTTCGCGAAGAAAGAGGGCATGGATGCCCACATCCCCGAGAACATTTCCGTCTACAAGCCGGAGGGACGGGACGGCAAGCCGCTCGTCAACGATCCCGTCCACCAGTGGGGGATGACCATCGACCTGAACCAGTGTTTGGGCTGCAACGCCTGTCTCATCGCGTGCCAGTCGGAGAACAACATCCCCATCGTCGGCAAAGAACAGGTCATCAACGGTCGCGAGATGCACTGGATCCGCATGGATCGCTATTTTGCGACCAGTGATCCCAAGGCCGACGCCAAGGTTCAGGGCACGAACAAGGCCATGGCGTACAGCGAGACCGACCAGTGGGACAACCCTGAGATGGTCGTGCAGCCGGTCGCCTGCCAGCAGTGCGAGCTCGCCCCCTGCGAGACCGTCTGCCCGGCCGCGCTGGCCAACCCTTCGATGCTGGTCCAGAT
>CAZKYJ010000906.1:0-2198 GCA_964556355.1 uncultured Verrucomicrobiales bacterium
GGCGTCGGCCAATTGTTCGCCCATATGATGCGCAGCCGCCGCTTCCGTCCCGGTGACCTCTCGCCCAACCCCGGCGAAGGTGGCACGGGGGGCGGCATGATGGGCTTCAGCAGTGCCACCCAATCGTCCGCCCCCAACATGAATGTCATGGGCGGCGAATCCGAAATCGCCAACCCCGGAGCTTCCGGCCAGAACCGCGACAGCGGCCAAGGCGACCCCAGCTCCGGCGACGGCAGCCCCGCCACCATCGACCGCACCGACCGCATCGCCCGCACCGCCGAGGGCCAAGAATCGGGCGCCGTTGAGGGCTCCCGACTCATCGAACAATACCGCCCCATCGTGGAAGAGTATTTCAAGAAGCTAACGGCGCCTCAGGTCGGACCATAACCCAGGATAATGCAGGCGAAGCCAACACTCACGAAAGCAGCCACCACCGCCTTTGGGATGGCATCGATTGGGCTGGTCATCCCGACCGCGGTCGCCGGCGACCCCGCTCCCATCGGAGGTCTTGACGTTCTTTCGAACCGCTTCCAGGACACCCCATCCCCCGAGGTGATTCGGGCGCGGTTCTTTCATCCTAACGAGGCGGCTGGTGCACACTGCCATCTGGCTTTCGTGGGGCGGGCGTTCGCTCCGAGGGCGGAGCTCTCGGCGACGCCATCAGATGAGCCCGTCACCGGGAGAGGGCGCTCTCACGCCAACCGGCCCGCGGCTCTGGGCGACGGGTTTCTATATTCTATCCCAAGATGGAGCGGCCGATAATTCACCCACCGGGGGCTGGCCACCGCCTTAACAACCACACCGATCGACTTATGAAAGCTACCAGAACGAGCTCTGCGATAGCCGGAGCAGCCTTCGCCGCGATCGCATTCGCTGTCCCCGCCCAAGCTGGCCTCACCGAGGAGGAACTCGCCGAGCAGAGCCGCATCCGCTGCGGGAACCTCGTCTACTCCGGTGAGCAGAGCTCGGTCTGCTTCGCCGACCACTTCCTTTCGGTGGTGGCGCAGGAGACCGGCATCGCAGTCGAGCCCCACTTCGCGAAAGTCCGCCTCGACGACGGCGAACTGTTTTCCACTCCGTTCTGCATTTTCTCGGGTACCGGGAACTTCACGCTCAACGAGGAGGAGATCGAAAACTTTAGGAAGTATGTCAGGAACGGGGGCTTCATCGTGGCCAGCCCCGGGTGTTCGGACAAGGAGTGGATTCAGAGCTTCGGTCGCGCATTCAAGACGGCGTTCCCCGACGACGAGCTGGAGAAAATCCCCATGGGTCACGAGATCTTTTCCGTGGTCAACGAAGTCACCTCCCTCAACCTCCGCAAACGGACGGGACGCACGGAGTTGCAAGGGCTCCATGTCGGTGGCCGGCTGGCGCTCGTCTTCTCCCCCGACGGCCTCAACGACGTCCGCCGCGCCGGCGGCTGCTGCTGCTGCGGTGGCGCGGAAATCGAGGAGTCGGTGCAGGTGAACGTTAACCTGTTAGTCTACGCGCTACTCTACTGAGATGCCGGTCGCAGGACGAAGTCCCTCGGAGCACGGCGACCCGTCGCCGCTCGCTGGCGGGGGCACTTGTCCCTTGCAGCGGGCTCCCGCCGGACAGCCCGACGGCGGTTGCCCCCGCCGCCCCCCGCCGGCTGCACAGGTGCGGGTGGCGGTCGCCTTTGTCTCGGCGCTGCTCGCCGGCTGCACCCCGACCTCCGATGAACGCCCCGCAGGGCCCCTGCCCATCTCCATCCAGTTCACCGCCGACGTGGACGGCCGCATCGAACCGTGCGGCTGCTTCACCGGCCAGTACGGTGGGCTCAGCCGGTTGAAAGCCGCGTTCGCGCAACTCGCCGCGGAGGACGCACCGGTCGTCCCGCCCCTGCGCTTCGACGTGGGCGACGCCCTCTCCGGCACCCACGACTTCGAGGTCATCCAGCACCGCTATCTGACGCGCGCCTTCGAGTCGCTCGGCTTCGAGGCGCTCAACCTCGGTCACCGGGAGACCGAGCTGCCGGCCGCAACCCTCCGCGAGTTGATCGCGGCCTCGGCCGTGCCGGTGGTCAGTGCCAACGTCCGCGACCGTGTCTCCGGCGCGACCTTGGCGGAACCTTACCGGATCGTCGAGCGCGCCGGTTTCAAGATCGGGGTGGTCGGCGTCGTCGATCCCGCCGGGCGGGGGGAGCGGACGGGGGAGGGGGTGGAGATCGCCGATAT
>CAZKYJ010000906.1:2208-2594 GCA_964556355.1 uncultured Verrucomicrobiales bacterium
AAACCTCCTTCCCGAGGCCGCGGCCGCCACCGACCTCGTCGTTTTGCTGGCGTTCGCCGACCTCGCGGGGATGCGGGCGCTGGCCGACGCGTTTTACGAGATCGGCATCATCATCGGTGGCGACGTCAGCGAGCCCGCCCGCGAGGTGCTGCGCCAGAACCGCAGCTACATCAGTTTTACGACGAACGAGGCGCGCTCGCTCGGCCTCGTCCGTGCGACCATCGACCCGGCGACCGGGGGGGTGACCGGAGCAGGCGGCACCTCGATATTGTTGGCAGAGCATATCCCGCAGGCCAGCGAGACGGTGGCGCTGGCGGTGGACTACCGGGCGGAGATCGCGGAAACCGACCTCGCCATCGATCACCCCGAGGCGGGCGATGCAGGGA
>CAZKYJ010000907.1:0-2588 GCA_964556355.1 uncultured Verrucomicrobiales bacterium
GGCACTCCGCGGCCCCGGTATTTCCACTCGATCCGGGAGCGTTCGACCTTCGCTGTACCTGGAGCGATACCGCCGCTGGAACCGGGGAGCGCGGCGAGTTGACGACCGCCCCCGTCGCGTTCATCCTCGGCACGGGCGGCGGAGAGTAGGCGAAGCGGTCACGGGGCGTTGGGCGTTTCCGGGTTCCGCCGACGGTGCCGCATGACCGTTTGCGATACCTTTCCATTTCGTCTACTCTTCGGCTTGGCCGCCAATCCGGTGGAATGCGCAAACCGAGAAGTCTGCCGCGAACCATGAAGCCCCTCCTGAGACAGCTCACGCTCCCCTTGATCAGCTCGTTTGCGCTCAGCTCGGCCAGCGGTGTCACCCTCCTGGTGGAAAACTTCACCCCATCCAACACTGAGTTTCTTGCCGTGGCCGACCCCGCTGGCAACGCCATCCCCAACAGGACGGGCTTTGTGGCGACGGGCTCATTTGGATCGCTGGATGACGCGACAATCGTGGGTGGCCTCGACAGTCCCGCATCAATTTCCGCAATCCTCCAGATGTTTCGGCAATTTGGAAACGGCAGCACGTTCGGGGGTTTGGGAGCGTTTGAATCGCCGGGGCTCTACAGGTTCTCATCTTCTGCAGCCGTCACCCCGATGGACGCCTTCGATGGGAGACCGGTCTACACGGTAGCCACGTCTTCTCCGGATCTGACGGCCCCCGCAGATCTCTTTATCTATAAGCATCCATTCTCCTTCGCTCCAGACGCCCCCTTCTTCGCCGAAACCGCGACCACGGCTACGGGGGCAGGGCAAATCCTGGTGGGGACGCCGACGACCGTCACCACGCTGGCCGGAGAAGTCGCTGGCGTGCGCGCCATCACCACTTTTCTCGACCAGATCCCTGAACCTTCGACCGTCGCAATGGTCGGCCTCCCGCTGGTCATCTTTGCCATGCGCCGGCGACCGGGCTAGTGGGTTCGAACCGGCGCTTCCGCCATCGGAGCGCCCCCTCGCAGCGGGCTCCGACCGCCGGGAGCACGGGGAACCACGTGACAGCTCCCCGTTTGCAGGCACGTTGTAGAGTCGGTTTCCCTTCGATGTTCCGCTCCCCCGCCATCGCTTTTTTCGCCGCTCTGCTGACGGCCGTCTCCGCCCGGGCGGAGCCACCCGTCAGCGACCACTGGGCACTCCAACCGCTCACCGTCCCGGCGGCGTCCAACGGCGAAGCGAACACCGTCGATGGCTTTGTTCGTGCGCGCCTCATCGAAGCCAGACTCGCGCCCTCGCCCGAGGCCGATCGCACCACCCTGATCCGTCGACTCACTTTCGATCTCACCGGGTTGCCGCCAACGCCGGAGGAGATCGACGCTTTCACCAACGATTCCTCACCCGACGCCTACGAAGCGCTCGTCGAGCGCCTCCTCGCCTCCCCCGCCTACGGCGAGCGCTGGGGGCGCCACTGGCTAGACATCGCGCGCTACGCCGAGAGCCAGGGCTTCGAATACGACCGGCTCCGGGAGAATGCCTGGCACTACCGCGACTACGTCATCCGCTCCTTCAACGAGGACAAACCCTACGACCAATTCATGCGCGAGCAGGTGGCGGGCGACGTCATGGAGCCGCTCACCGATGATGGCGTCATCGCCCCCAGCCTCCTCGTCTGCGGCTCTTGGGACCAGGCGGGGAGCTCGCAGGCCAACATCACCCAGCGCACCATCACGCGGGAGGATGAGTTGGAAGATCTGATCAGCGTGGTCGGCCAGTCGTTCCTCGGCCTGACCATCAACTGCGCCCGCTGCCACGATCACAAGTTCGACCCCGTTCCGCAGGAGGACTACTACCGGATCAAAGCCGTCTTCGAAGGGGTCAAGCATGGCGAGCGGCCGCTCGCAACTTCCGAAGGAAAGACCTACGCCGGCACCCGTGTCCAGCCTGAACCGACCCGATTCTTCCCCCGCGGAGATGTCACCGCCGCCACCCACACCGTCACGCCCGGCGCCCTCTCCGCCGTCGCGGAACCCCCCTCCGACTTCGGCCTCGCACCCGACTCCCCCGAAGCCCGGAGGCGCCTGGCCTTCGCCGACTGGTTGGCCGACCCGCGCAACCCCCTGCCCGCCCGCGTCATGGCCAACCGGGTCTGGCACCTCCATTTCGGACAAGGGATCGTCCCCACCCCCAACGACCTCGGCGTCAGCGGTGGCCGCCCGAGCCACCCAAAACTCCTCGACTGGCTGGCCGCACAGTTCGTCAAAAACGGCTGGAGCGTGAAGGCGCTGCACCGGCTCATCGTCCATTCCGCCACCTACCGGCAGGCTTCGACCTTCGACGCCGCGGCCGCCGCCCTCGATGCCGACAACCGGTTGCTCTGGCGCTTCGCCCCGCGCCGGCTGGAGGCCGAGGCCGTCCGCGACGCCATGCTCGCCGCCAGCGGAGAACTCAACCGCACCATCGGCGGCCCCAGCTTCCGCCCGTTCACCACCACCGATTTCAACGCCACCTTCTACCACCCGATCGACCCCGGCACCCCGGAGTTCAATCGCCGCACCGTCTACCGAATCAACGTGCAGAGCGGCAAGAGCCCGCTCCTCGTCGCTTTCG
>CAZKYJ010000908.1:0-2583 GCA_964556355.1 uncultured Verrucomicrobiales bacterium
CCTACAAGTGGGCCGAGGTTCTCGACGCCGACGCTTTTACCCGCTTCCAAAAAGAGGGCGTCCTCAACCCGACCGTCGGCCGCGAGTTCAAAGAGAAAATCCTCTCCCGCGGCAACTCGATGGATCCCGCCGACCTCTTCCGCGACTTCATGGGGCGCGATCCCGACATCACCGCGCTGCTGGTGCGGACCGGACTGGCGTAGCGGCGTTGTCGCGAAATCGATTCTCCGCCAGTCAGCAAGCGTCCATCGATCCCCGATCGCCGGTCGGAGCGCACCTTCGACGAGGCGGTCTTGTCAGGATCCCCGCGAGGCACCCATCGCTCTCCACGAGTCTCGACACCAGCGGGAACCCCGCGGCC
Source organism: uncultured Verrucomicrobiales bacterium (assembly GCA_964556355.1). Taxonomy (GTDB): domain Bacteria; phylum Verrucomicrobiota; class Verrucomicrobiia; order Verrucomicrobiales; family DEV007; genus CAZKYJ01. The sequence continues at coordinate 362 of CAZKYJ010000908.1, forward strand.
ACCGGAACACCGCTGAAGTCCATCGCTCGTCTCTAACCATAATTTCAAGTTTTCTCCATTAGCCCTTGAACAAAAACTAGCATTCTTTATATTCACCATATTTTGCGTGAAGAAGTTCGAGTTCCTCTCTCTCTCACGATTCGCTCCGTACGATGCGTCTCGGCGCAAGGCACCTGCCCGACGCGCCAGCCCGGTGAGTGCGTGCGGATGCCAACGTGCCGCCCCTCGTAGCGCCGCCGCCTCACTCAGCGCCACACCATCCAGATGAACAGCGCCAGTTTCCCGATTTTGGATCCGTCCACCGCGGCTGGAGAACCCGCCCTTTTCCGGGTGCTCATCGTCGATGATGAGGCCTTGAACCGGCGCGTTGTCGCCGAGGTTCTCACCGCGAACCACTTCGACTGCGCCCTCGCGCAGAGCGGACAGGAAGCGATTGAGATGGCCGCCGACGGGTCCTTCGACGCCATCCTCCTCGACGTCATCATGCCGGGTATGACCGGCTACGAGACCTGCGCGCAGCTCAAAGCGAACCCCGCCACCGAAGCGGTTCCCGTCCTCCTCCTCACCGCCCTCGCCGACCGCGACATGCGGCTCGAGGGGATCGCCGCCGGCGCCAACGATTTTCTGACCAAACCGTTCGACGTCCAGGATCTCCCCCTCCGCATCCGCAACGCCTGCCGGATGCACCAGCTCCACCGCGCCGCCGAAGACAATCTCCGCCAGCTTCGCCACCTCGAGCAGCTGCGGGACGACCTCACCCACATGATCGTCCACGACATGCGCTCCCCGCTGCTCGGCATCAGCGGCCACCTCGAGCTACTCAAGATGGAAGCCGACAGTTTCACCGAGCCCCAGCGGGAAGCCATCGACAGCGCCGCGGGCGAGGCCGCGCACCTCGTGGAGATGGTCAACTCGCTCCTCGATATCAGCCGTCTCGAAGAGCAGAACATGCCGCTGCGCCACGGGGCGTGCGACCTCTCGGAGTGCGCCTTCGCCGCCGTCCGAGGGATCGGCGCCCGCGCCCGCGCCATCCGGATCGAGATCGCCGTCCGCCACGGCCAGGTCGTTTTCGACTCCGACCTGTCCGTCACCACTCGGATCGTCCTCAATTTCCTCGACAATGCGATCAAAGCCGGCGCCACCCATGTCACCATTTCCGGTGGCCCGGCACCCGATGGCTCCGCCCTCCGCGCCACCATCACCGACAACGGTCCCAGTATTCCGAAGGCCGACCGCGAACGCATCTTCGACAAGTTTTGCCAGGTCGAATGCCGCCGCAAGCCCGACCGCCGATCCTCGGGGATCGGCCTCAACTTTTGCAAGCTCGCCGCCGAGGGCCACGGCGGCACGGTGGGCGTCGCCGAAAGCTCGCCCGAAGGCACCACGATCTTCTTCGAACTTCCCGCCTACCAGCAGCGCTGCTCCGCTTCGGTCGTGCTCCCGGCCTGAGATCTGATCGGCCACCGGTATTCTCCCAGCCCCGCCCCACGCGCTCACTTCGCGCGCCCGTCACCCCACCGCTGCAGGGCGCGTTCGATGCGGTCCAACCGATCCGAGATCTCTTTCAAGCTAACCTGTTCTCGGGCGATCTCGGCATCGACCTTGCGGCGCCCGAGCTTGGTGATCCATGCCGCCAGGGCCGCGGTCACGGTGCTGAAGAGGCCGATGCCGCCGAGCATGAGGAGCGCGGCGACCACGCGCCCCTCGGGCGTCACGGGGTAGCGGTCGCCGTAGCCGACGGTCGTCGCGGTGACGAAACTCCACCAGAAGGCGTCTTGCACGGTCTCGATATTGGCACCCGGCTGGCCCCGCTCGAACTCGAGCATGACGAAGGCCCCGGTCTCGATGAGGAGGAAGCAGGCCAGCCCGACACCCACCACCATGAACTGCGAGGGATCCCGGCGAAGGAGGTAGCTGACGTGCCGGATCGAGCGCACCGCCCGCAGGATTCGGAAGAGCCGGAAGAGCCGTCCCCAGCGAAAGATGTCCGCCGAGGGGATACTCGAGATGAGATCGATCTATCCCCACTTGAGGTAGCCCAGTTTCGACTTGGCGGAGGCGAGCCGGTAGACGAAGTCCCCGAGAAAAACCATACACAGCCCGGTATCGACGAAGTTGAGCCCCCAACGGATGTCATCGGTGAGCGGCATGACCATCTCGACGGAGAGCGCGAGGAGGACGTAGACCGAGACGGCCGCCAGAAAGACATCCCACGAGTTCAC
>CAZKYJ010000909.1:0-2542 GCA_964556355.1 uncultured Verrucomicrobiales bacterium
CCGACGTTCTTCCTGACGGCCTCGGATTCGGGGCGGGACCCGAGCGGGTCGAAGACCGCAGGGCGACAGTGATGACCGGGCTCCGAGCAGCGGAGAAGTTGCCGGGAAACTCGATCCGTACCCTCGACAATGGCGTCGAGATCTTCCCCGCCATGCTCGATGCCATCCGTGGGGCGGAGGAGAGCATCGTCATGGTTACCTACGTCTACTGGACCGGAGAGGCGGCGCGGCAGATCGCGGCGAGCCTGGGCGAGCGCGCCAAGGCGGGCGTCCAAATCAGGCTTTTGCTCGACTGGGTCGGCGCGGGCAAGATGGAGCCCGAACTGGTCGAATCCCTCCGGGATGCGGGTGTGGACGTTCGCTTCTTCAACCCCCTCAAGTGGTGGAACCCGTTCCGCACGAACTATCGCACCCACCGGAAGATCCTGGTGGTCGACCGCGAGGTCGCCTTCACCGGCGGCGTCGGGATCGCGACGGAGTGGGAGGGGGACGCGCGCAACCCCGAGGAGTGGAGGGACATGCATTTCGAGTTGCGCGGCCCCGTGGTATCCCAGCTCTACGCCGGATTTGCCGAGAACTGGAACGAGACTGTCGAGGATCCCGACGAGGTACCTGCCACGATCGGGAGCCCCCCGTCGGCCGGTGGGATCACCGCCTGGGCGTTCTCGAGTTCACCGGTCGAAGGCGCAGATGACTTTTACCATCTGTTGATGGAAAAGATCGCTGGAGCCACCGGCAGCATCCGCCTCACCACCCCGTACTTCGTACCCGATGACCAAATGCTCGCCCGCTTTACCGAGGCCGCGCGCAGGGGCGTCGACGTCACCATCCTCGTGCCCGGGCCCGAGGTTGACCGCGGCTACATCCGCGCCGCCTCCCGCGCCATGTGGGGAGATCTCCTCTCCGCGGGCGTCAAGATCTACGAGTACCAGCCGACGATGCTCCACAGCAAGCTCCTTATCATCGACGGCGACTGGACGAGCATCGGGTCCGCCAACATCGACAACCGCTCGTTCAAGCTCAACGACGAAACGAACGTGAACGTCCAAGGCAGCGGGTTCGCCGACCAGCAGATCGCCCGTTTCCGCGCCGACCTCGCACGCTCGGAGCGGGTCACCTGGGAGCAATGGAAAGACCGGCCGCTGACCGAGAAACTTCGCGAGCGCATCTCGTCGCTCGGCAACCCGGTCTACTAGGCTCAATCCCTTTCCCCAAAGGCATTGGGTCTAGGATAGATGCTTCGAGATCCTCGTCCGGTCACCTCTGGCCCCGGCCTTGAAGGAGGCGATGAAGGTCTCGCAGAAGGCGTTGTCTAGCGGTTGCTGGCCGCGCCCATGCTCGGAGAGAAATACTTCGGACGGCGCATCGCCGATCTACTGGGCAAATTCCACGAACTAGAAGCGGAGCACCGAACATTCCCAAGAGGTCTGATGAACTTGGGGTGATGAGCGCTTCCTCACCATCCCCCCGCACAACACCGAGGATGCCAGCTCCGATCTACAAACTCGGGCGCTACGAACGGGTCGAGCCAATGCCAGTTGAGCCTGGCTTGGTAAAAGGGGGCGAACCCGGGGCACCATCGCAAGGTTGGGGAGAAGTCTTCCAATCGGATGGAACTTCACTCGGTGGATTGGCGAGAAGCGGGAAAAACCGACGAATCATGCCGCACAAGGGATCAAGAGAGAAGGGCACGGTCTCACGACGGTTTCGGACGGAGACCGGGAAGAGAATGCGCTGAGAATGATGGGCTTGCCCACCCCCAATCGGCCTAGCCATCCGCCATTCACTCTTGTTGGAGCGCGATGGCCGGAGAGATTTTGGCGAAACTCAACGGGGGCGGATGAAACTCGGTGAAGGTTGTTCCGATCCACTCACCTGTCGTTGCTGGGGAAGCCGCCCGAAGGGACGATCGCCCATCCCGAGGCGACTGCCAATATTCTAAACCTAGAAAGCTCAGAGTCGGTGCTGACAGGACTAGTTAGACAGCTCCTGTGCACCGCGAGGAGGGCGAGACCGAGTCGACACCTAGATGCTTCGGCGGCGGCGCAGGACGAGCAAGGAGATGCCCATGCCAGCGAGAACGACCGACGACGGTTCCGGAATCAACAATTCATCACTGCTGAGTACGCTGTCCGACAATCGCACTTCATCGACGAGACCATCAAAGGAAACCACCGAACCAATGGCGAAGTTCGTCGTGTTCTGTGCGATGTTGCCGAACGAATGGGCGACGCTCACCTCCTGAAGTTCACCGTCATCAGTCAAGTTCTGTACCCAAAAACTGGCTTCTCCGGTGCTGCTGTAGGCCGCCGCGACATAGTAGTCGATGCCTGCAAGCAGAGGGATCCCCGACTGCAGGAAATTCGAAGTTTCCCCTTCAGGCGACACAAACAATACCAGGCTGAAGCCTGGGCCACCGATGTCTCTCCCCTGGAGAAGCCAACTGATATTGGCATTCAGTTGGCTCGAGGCAAAACCCGCAATCAGTTCGCCAAACAATCCATCGATAGAATCAAAATGAACGAGCGCCTCGATGGTGAAC
>CAZKYJ010000910.1:0-2540 GCA_964556355.1 uncultured Verrucomicrobiales bacterium
GGAAGCCCCGGGCCGCCGTCATCAACATCGATGACGTCCACGGCCGCCGTCTGGTCAAGCGTCTCGAAGGCCGCGTCGCGACGGTGACCTACGGCATGGGCGTCCATGCTGACTTCCGGGCGATCAATCCCCGGAGCACCTTCGACGGGACCTCGTTCGAGCTGGAGGCCAAAGGGCGGAAGTTCCTCGTCCGCACGCCCCACATCGGGGATTTCAACGTTTACAACACCCTGGCGAGCCTTGCCGCATGTAGCGCCTTGGGGCTCAACTTCCGGGAGGCGGTCGAGAACCTCGCCCGCGCGCCGCAGGTCCCGGGGCGCCTGGAGAGCGTCTCGGAGAATGTGCCGTTCCGCGCCTTCGTCGATTACGCCCATACCCCCGACGCCCTCGAGAACGCGATCGCCACGCTGCGCGCGCTCGAGCCCAAGCGTCTCATCACCGTGTTCGGTTGCGGGGGGGATCGCGACCGTAGCAAGCGCCCGCTCATGGGCGCCGCCGCCGAGCGGGGGAGCGACTTCTGCATCGTCACCTCGGACAACCCGCGTAGCGAAGACCCGGACAGCATTCTCGACGACGTCGCCCGCGGCATGCGCGGCGGGCGCCACGCACTGGTTGCCGACCGCAAGGAGGCCATCGGGATGGCCATCAACGGTGCCGCCGCGGGAGACATCGTGCTCATCGCAGGTAAAGGGCACGAGGACTACCAACAGTTCGCCACCGAGACGATCCGCTTCGACGACCGCCGGGTCGCCCGTAGCTTCGTCGCCCGGTGGCGCGCGCACAGCTCGGATGCCCTGCAGGACGAGATCCGCGCCGAAGGCGACCGAAACCTCGGGGAGGAGCGGAGATGAAAGCGCTGACCCTCCAGACCATCGCCGGGCTCTCCGGCGGTCGCCTGCTCCAAGGTGACGCCGCGCGCGCCGCGGTCGCGGTCACGACCGACTCCCGGTCCGTCCCCGGGGGGAGTCTCTTCGTAGCTCTGGTGGGCGAAAAATTTGATGCGCACGACTTCCTCGGCCAGGTGGCTGCTTCGGGGGCGGCCGGCGCCCTCGTCTCGAAGTTTCCCGAGGGGATCGACCTCCCCGCCGGGTTCGGGATCATCGAGGTGGCGGATACCCTCGCTGGCCTCCAAAGCTTGGCGGCGGGCTACCGGGAACTCCTGACGGCCGAGGTCATCGGGATCACCGGGAGTAGCGGGAAGACTTCCACCAAAGACATGATTCTCTCCGTCCTCCGCCGGGGGATGTCGGCCCGCGCGACCAAGGGAAATCTCAACAACCACATCGGACTCCCCCTGACGATCCTCTCGATGGAGGCCGACGACCGCGCCGGCGTCTGGGAGATGGGGATGAATCACGCGGGGGAGATCGCAGCTCTCGCCGCCATCGCCCAGCCACAGATCGGGGTCATCACCAACATCGGGACCGCCCACATCGAGTTCTTGGGCAGCCGTGAGGCCATCGCCGACTAGAAGGCCAGCCTCGTCGAGGCGCTCGGTCCCGAGGGCTGTGCCATCCTCCCGGCAGGGGATGACTTCCTCGACCGTATCGCTGCGAAATGTCGGGGGACCGTCATCACGGCCGGCATCGGGAAGGGCGACGTGCAGGCGCGGGCGATCGAGGGAACCGCTCGGGGGAGCCGCTTCGAGATCCACCTCATGGACGGGGAGAGCGCCACCGTCAATCTTCCCGTGCCCGGGCGCCACATGGTCGCCAATGCCACGCTCGCGGCCGCCGTCGGCGCCCGTCTCGGGCTCGGGGGGGCGGCCATCGCGGCGGGCTTGTCCGACCTGGTACTGACCGCGGGGCGCCTCGAGATCAAGGAGATCGCAGGGGTGCGGTTCCTCGACGACACCTACAATGCGAATCCGGACTCGATGCGCGCCGCCTTGGCAACGCTCTCCGAAACGGCCACCGCGGGGAAGCGGGTCGCCGTCCTCGGGCGGATGGGGGAACTCGGCGAGCATGCCGCCCGCGAGCACGCCGCCGTGGGTGCCGCCGCCGGCGGGGGGGCGATCAGCGTCGGGGAAGGCGCGGAAGCCTACGGTCTCAAACACCATTTCTCCGGCCCCGTCGAATGTGCCGCCTATCTCAACGCCACCGTGTCCGCGGGTGACGTCGTGCTGGTCAAGGGAAGCCGCGCCGCCCGGACCGAGCGGGTCATTGAAGAATTTGCCAAGTTATGATGTACTGGATCTACACCCTCTCCGAGAAGTACTTCGGAGACTCAGTGCTGGGGTCGATATTTAACGTCTTCCAGTACCAGACCGTCCGTGCGGGGGTGGCCTGCCTCATCGCCTATCTCTTCTGCATCGTCTTTGGCGAGCGGGTCATCCGGAAGCTCATCTCGCTGAAAGTCGGCCAGCCCATCCGCAGCGCGGAGGAGGTGCACCAGCTGCACGCCCTCCACGGCGGCAAGGCCGGCACTCCCACCATGGGCGGGGTTCTTTTCATCGGTGCCGTCGCCACGGCCACCTTGCTCTGCTGCCGCTGGGACAACCTCATGGTGCGGGTCGTCCTCTTCGTCTTTTTGTGTCTCGG
>CAZKYJ010000911.1:0-2536 GCA_964556355.1 uncultured Verrucomicrobiales bacterium
CCGTGAAAAAAGCAGCCAAGAAGGCACCCGCCAAAAAGGCCGTGAAGAAGGCAGCCAAAAAGGCGCCCGCCAAGAAGGCCGCTAAAAAAGCGCCCGCCAAGAAGGCGGCGAAGAAGGCGGCCAAGAAAGCGCCCGCCAAGAAGGCGGTGAAGAAGGCGGCCAAGAAAGCGCCCGCCAAGAAGGCAGCTAAGAAAGCGGCTAAGAAGACGGCCGCGAAGAAGAAGGCGGGCAAGAAGAAGTAGAGATCTCTCGCGCTGTGCCTCGGCGCAGCGGTGTTTTGGTCTTAGCGGCCGAGGTTCGTCGAACCCGTCCGGTAATTCCGATCGGGTCTGTCCCCTCCGGGGCGTCCTTCGGGGCGCCCCGGGGGCTTCCGTATCGTCGGCACGCCATGCCGGTGCCGGCTGAGAAAAGCGGAAGAAAACTACTTGCGTGCCCTACCGGTGTGCGCCTAATTCCCACCCCGCGAGGCTCCCCAGCCTCCGGAGACGCGCGGTTAGCTCAGTGGTAGAGCATCACCTTGACATGGTGGGGGTCACAGGTTCAAGTCCTGTACCGCGCACCACCGCTTCCCAGGTCGGGATGCTGTAATGGGGGGGGCGGCAACCCGCCGTAGTCCTCGGTGGGTCAGCGATTCCGAGCACGATCATGCCGTTCGGAGAAGGCTTTGTGACCCCGCCACTTTTTCGCAACCATCCCGCCTCCCCGTGGATGGGAGGCCGCCGGCAAACCCGCCCCGAAGCCGCCGATCGGGGTTCCCGGGGGGGGTACCAGGCGCCCTCGCGGCGTTGCCTTCGCCGGCGCCGATGGCGGCCGGCCACCGCACAAAAAAGGCCGCCCCGATTCTCGCGGGGCGGCCCTGGTGAAATCTGAGTGCGACTTGGTCGGGCAAGCCCGATCAGCCCGCCATGTCCTTGAGCTTCTTCAACGGGCGGACCTTGACGGCGGTCGAGGCAGGCTTCGCTTTGAACATGACCTCTTCTTTGGTGAAGGGGTTGATGCCTTTGCGTGCCTTGGTCGCCGGCTTGCGCACCGTCGTGATCTTGAAGAGACCGGGGAGCACGAACTCGCCGACGGAGCGCTTCTTGATGTGGAGGTTGATCACTTCACCCAGCTCGTCGAGCACTGCGCCGACCTGCTTGCGGGTCAGTTCGGTCGTCTCGGCGATGTGGTCGAGGATTTCGGTCTTGGTGTATTTGCTATCGAGAGTTTTGGGTTTGGCTGCCATGATTGCTGGTTTTGCGGTTCGGGTTTGAATGGTCGAAGGACCTTTATGTGTACCTTGGTGAGGCAAACGGCAAGCGTATTTCGCGATAGAATCGCGAAGTTTGTGCGTTTGTCGGCGATTTTTGGGGTGGCGGGCGGTATTCTGTAGACCTACGCTCAACAGACCGTGATTCGAGAACCCGCCGCTACCGCCCCCGTTCCTGGTCTTGCGGTTCCGATGACCGTCACATCGGGTATCGTCAGCTCCCGGGTGGGGGGGCGAATTTTTCGGACGGAGTTCGCGCCGGCCGACCTCGGGGAAGCCCGCTTCGGGGTCGCCCTCTTCCATGGGTTAGGGGATCATATCGGTGTCTACCACGAGGTCGCGGCGATGATGGTGGCGGCGGGCGGACAGGTTGTGGGGATCGACTGGCCGGGCAACGGGAGTTCGCCCGGCGCGCGGGGGCACCTCGGCGGGGTGCGCGCCGCAGTCGGAATGATCGGCGAAACGGTCGCCCTGCTCCGATCCCGGCTCCCCGCCGGGGCTCCCACCATGCTGGCCGCCCATTCGACGGGCGCATTTCTCGTCGTTCAGTACCTCTTGGAGCATTCCGAGGGGATCGATGCCGTATGGCTCAACGGTGCGCTGGTGGAGCCCGCGGCCGGCCAGCCGTGGACCAAGCAGGTGGCGGCACTGGCCCTCGGGACGGTGGTCCCACGGTTCACGGTCTCCACGGGGATCGACCGGTCGATGTGCCGGCGGGCGACCGAGGAGATGCCGGGATTTCACGGGCGGGTTTCGCTCGGATTTGGCGCCGCTCTCCTGCGTGCGCGGCGGGGGCTCTTCGCGCGGGTGGGGACGCTGCCCCCCGGGATCGATCTCCTGATGACGCATGGGGGGGACGACGTGGTCTGTCTTCCCGGAACGGCGCGGAAACTCTTCGAGGCCATGCCGATGAAGCGCAAACGGTTCGAGCTGCTGCCCGGTCTCCTCCACGAGACATTTCGCGACGAGGGGAAGGAGGCGCTCTTTGCGACGGTTCGCCCGTGGGTCGCGCGCGTGGCGGGAGGCGGCCGCTAGAGGCGCAAGCGCATGGGGATCATCTCCGAACGGGTGAATCCGTGTTTCGCGAAGAATCGCTGGGAGGCTTCGCTGACCCGGTCGGTCAGGAGGGTGATGCGGGAGAATTCTTTTCGGCGCGCGAAATTCAGGACGTACTCCATGAGCAAGGTGCCGTAGCCCTGGCGTCGGTGGTCCGGGTGGATGATCACGTCCTCCATGTTGATGACCATGCCGCCGGCAGCGGTGCTGATCGTGAAGAGAAGGTTGACC
>CAZKYJ010000912.1:0-2532 GCA_964556355.1 uncultured Verrucomicrobiales bacterium
CGAGGCGTTGTTGGGCTGCGTGGAACTATCGCGCCGAAACCGGGCACCCCCCGACGACCCACTATTGGATGAACCGGCTCCAAGGGGGCTCCGGACGCACGAACTATTTCGTTTCCCTAAACTCCGAGGAAACGGTTGACGAGCAGCAACGGGAGCGCACGCTCCATTACGACCACCCGCTTTTCGATCTCCCTGCGAGGAGCGCCCAAACCCGCCTTCCCGAACTCAATTCCCCGGCCGACGGCAACCGCATATTCTTCTGCGGAAGCTATTTCCAGAACGGTTTCCACGAGGACGCATTCCGTTCGGCGGTCGATCTCTGCACCACGCTCATAGAAACCGATCCATGGACGCGCGCATGAACTCCCGGATCTACGACTGCGAGGTCGTCCACGAGCGCCTGCGCCCGAAAAAGCATGGCTTTCGCTATCGCCTGTTTTACCTCGATCTCGATCTCTCGGAACTCGATCGGCTCTCGGCTTCGCTTCGGCTCTTCAGCCGGAACCGGCCGAACCTCTACAGCTTCCGCGACCGCGACCACCTCGACCTCGGGCACGCCGAGCTCCGGGACAACCTGGCCGCCTACCTGGCCGCCGAGGGCGCGGAGCTTCCCGCGACCAGCCACATCCGGCTCGTCACCCTTCCGCGGGTCTGCGGGTATATCTTCAATCCCGTCTGTTTCTATTTCATCTTCGATGCGCGAGGGCGGGCGACGAACGTAGTTGTCGAGGTAGGCAACACCTACCGCGAAATCAAACCCTACTTCATCGGCTCTTCCGGCGATGGGGAATCCTTCTCGCTGCAAGTCCCCAAGCGATTCTACGTGTCCCCATTCAGCAGCCTGACCACCGAGTTCCGGTTCCGTGTGAAAGTACCCGGCGACCGTATCGAGATCCACATCGATGATATCGAGGGCGGGGAGACCGTTCTCGTCAGCTGGATCCGGGGGGAGCGCAAAGCCCTCACCGACAGCCGACTGCTCTGGTACACCCTCCGCTATCCGCTCATGACCCTTCAGGTGATCGGAAAGATCCACTGGCAGGCACTACGGCTGTGGCTGAAGCGCCTCCACGTTTTCCCCAAACGGGCGCACCCCGAGCTACAGACGGGCATCCTACCACCCACCAAGAAACCGTGACGACAGCCGAGAACACCACCCCAAAAGCAGCGGTGCGAGGCCTCGCCGCGCACTCCTCGGACGCCCCTCCCCTCACCTGGCTCTACCGCTACGGAGTGCTGCGAACACTCGCCAAGTTCCGGCGCGGAACCCTGCTCCTCTCTCTCCCGAGGGGCGAAGCCACAACCTTCGGTGCCAGCGGTGCCTCCCCTGCCGCCACGATGCGTATTCACCGCGACGACTTCTACGCCAAATGCGCGCTCCACGGCGGGGTCGGCCTTGGCGAATCCTACGTCGACGGCGATTGGGATACCGATGACCTCCGCGGCGTGATCGAGTGGTTCATCGTCAACATCCAGGCGGAGAAGGCGCTCCGGCGCTCGTCGCAGAACCTGCCGGCGGTGGGCGTCCTCAAGCTCGCCGACAGGCTCGGGCACCTCCTCCGCTCGAACTCCCGGGACAACAGCCGGAGAAACATTGAGGAACACTACGACCTCGGTAACGAATTCTACAAGCTGTGGCTCGATCCCACGATGACCTACTCGTCCGCCAAGTTCACTTCGGCCGCGCAGACGCTGGAGGAAGCGCAGCTGGCCAAGTACCAGGCTCTCGCCGAAAAGCTCGATCTCCGACCGGGCGACCACGTCTTGGAGATCGGCTGCGGCTGGGGCGGCTTCAGCTGCTACGCCGCCGAGCGTTTCGGCTGCCGGGTCACGGGCGTCACCATCTCCCGCTCCCAGTTCGAGGAGGCCACCCGGCGGGTGCGGAGCGCCGGCCTCGGCGAGAGGGTGGAGATCCGGCTCGAAGACTATCGGGATATCTCGGGCACCTACGACAAGATCGCCTCCATCGAGATGCTCGAAGCCGTCGGGCACCGCTATCTCAAAACATTCTTCGCAAAATGTCACGGGTTGCTCAGCCCCGACGGACTGATGGCGCTGCAGATGATCACCGTGCCCGATAACGAACACCGCGATCTCCGGCGGGGCACGGATTTCATCCAGAAGCATATTTTTCCGGGATCGCTGCTCCTGAGCGTCGGCGCGGTGAACGACGCGATCAACGCGACGGGCGATCTCACCATGCACGGGCTTGAAGACCTGGGTGCCAGCTACGCACGGACGCTCCGCGAGTGGCATGCCCGCTTCAATGAGGAGCTCGACGGCTGCCGCAAGCTCGGGTTCTCCGACGCGTTCGTCCGCAAGTGGAATTTCTATCTGAAGTACTGCGAGGCCGCCTTCGCCACGCGGAACATCAGCGTTGTCCAGGTGGTCTACACCAGGCCGGGCAACGCAAACCTCCACCATGAGGATGGCACCAGCTCGGGGAAGCGACCGTGATGCTACTCCTCTCGGCAGCCATGCTGACGCTCATCTTCGCCGCCGCGTGGAGGCTCAGCGTCGCGAAAGATAACT
>CAZKYJ010000913.1:0-2532 GCA_964556355.1 uncultured Verrucomicrobiales bacterium
GGGTCGGCAATCGCCTTCACCGATCTCACCTTCAACTTGAGCAATACCACGGAGGTCATCGCCCTGGGCGACGCGACCGGCGCGCCGATCGATGCCTTCGTCTACGGCGCCCCGCTGGCCGATCAGCCGTTCGTCCGGCCGCCCTCGGGAACCGCCGATGTCACCACCTTCCGCCTCCCGACACCCGGGGTCGTTCCCGGAGCGCCCGGTGAGGCGAACGCGCTGGCCCTCTTCGACAATCTCCGCATCACCGAGATCATGTACGACCCCCTTCAAGGAACGGATTTCGAGTTCATCGAGCTCCAGAACACCGGTGCCACCCCCCTCGATCTCACGGGTCTCCGATTCACCGAAGGCGTCACGTTCACCTTTCCGGCCATGATGCTCGAGCCCGGCGAGTTCGTCGTGGTCGTCGCCGACCTCGCATCGTTCCAATCGCTCTATGGCGCCGACCTCAACGTCGCCGGCACTTACTCGGGCAAGCTTTCGAACGACGGTGAAGACATCGAGCTCACCTTGCCCGCCCCCTACACAGCCGCCATCCTCCACTTCCGCTACGAGACTTTCTGGTACCCGGTCACCGACGGCGGTGGCCGCTCGCTCGAACTCGCGGCCGACCCCGCCACCCTCCGCCGCAACGGGTGGGCCTTGGCCTCCTCGTGGATGCCGAGTGCCGTCGATGGCGGCAACCCCGGCGGCTCCACCACCGTAGCCGTCGGCTTCCCCGCCTGGCTCTCCGACAACGGGATCACCGGTGCGGACAAAGACGATGACTTCGACAGACTGACCCATCTCATGGAGTACGTCCTCGGCCTCGACCCCCACTCCCCCGACGCCGATCCGGTCACCCCTTTCATCGATGCCCAGAACCGCCCCGGGATCACATTCCGGCTCGCCGATCCGCCGCCCATCGATGTGACCCTGGAAATCGAGGTGAGCAGCGACCTCGCGACCGGACAGTGGTCGACGATCGCCACCCGCGTCCGCCAGGCCCCATGGACGGGCACCGCCTCGATCTCGACCACCCCGGGTACCGTCGCTGCGACCGACGACACCGACATCGCGACCACCGTCCGACGCGTCTACCGTCTTAAAGCCACCCTGACTCCCTAGCGGGACGGGGTCACCGGGAACGGGCACAGAGCCCGCCGGTGATCCTGCTGCCAAGCCGCCCGGGAGCCCGCCCGCTAGCGGATGACCCTTGGTGCAGTACGCGGATCACCTATCTCATTGGGCTTTCGAAGCGGCTCAGCATCTCGCGCCAGGAGATAGGCGTTGACGGATACTGAAGCCGACAACAACCGCCGCGACCAATCGCTGGCGGCGGCCGATAAAACACAAGAAAGGAACAACCCAATGAAACAGAAGCTAATTATTGCGGCGATCGCCGCTGGAGTCGCCCTCCCGCTCTCCGCTTCCGCACAGGCGGTGGTCGAGGAGACCACCACCACCACGACCGAGACGACCACGTTCACCCCCGAAGTGCAGACGAAGGTGGTGCAGTATTTCGACGGCTACAAGGCACAGCCCTACGGGCTTCCTCCCACCATCGTCGAGCAAGTACCGGTGCAAAAGCTTCCCACCAAGTGGAAGACCACCCCGGTGACTCGCGGCTATGTGATCCCCGCGGCCGAGCGCACCTATCTCGCTCCCGCGCCCACCGAGCTGGTGCAGATACTTCCGGCCGCCCCGGCGAGCGCGAAGTATTTCATCATGGGCGGAAACGTGGTTGCCGTCGATACTTCGACGATGAAGGTCATCGATTCCGTCTCCGTCCCGACCATTAAATACGAGGACGATGGTGACATCGAAATCAAAGACGGCGATACCGAGATCGAGATCGATGAAGATGGTGACGTCGATGTCGACGACTAAACTCAATCCCCCCGTCATGGAACGGGCACGGCCGGTCGGAGCAATCCGACCGGCCGTTTTTTTTTTTGCGCCCGCCTGAACCCGAGAGTCACGTCTTACCCCGGAGCGACTCCCGGCGGTTCCAGCACCCCCCGAAACAGGAAACTCGGGTGCCGCCGCCCCTACCGGGGGGGCTGCGCATCACCTGCGGCGAGCCTTGAGCTTCGCCCACGAGATCTGGCGTGACCTCCTACCTGCTCCGGCGACGGAAATAGATACCACACACACCGATGGCCAAGAAGACAAGCTGGGAAGGCTCCGGCACGGTAATGACTTGGAAGGCATTGATCGGACCGCGCCCGAAGTCCTCCGGATCGCCGTTGCCCGCGCCACGGATACGAATGTTATTTGCCGTGATGTTTTCGAACACGAGGAAGTTCCCCATCGCCACATCGACGTTCGTCGGGCTGTTCGTCTGACCGAACGTCCCCCCCGAGAGAAATGTCCCACTGTAGTCGTTGGAGCTGATACCGATCTGATCGGTGATCACGGTGCCTTCGGCGAGCGAGTCATTCCACTCCTCGAGCCAGTAGCGACCGACCGCGCCATTTGCCTCATCTCCATGAATGTAGAGAACGATGGTCGCGCTGGTGACGGAGGCGGCGAGGCTGATGTTGA
>CAZKYJ010000914.1:0-2529 GCA_964556355.1 uncultured Verrucomicrobiales bacterium
CGGCGATCCCCCCGTCGATTTTCACGAATACGAGGCCGAGGCAGAGCAGCGCGCCGCCGAGGAGGACAATGGCCTGGATGGCATCCGTCCAGATGACGGCAGCGATTCCGCCCATCACGGTGTAGAGGACGCAGAGGATGCCGATGACGACGATACAGGTGGCGACGTCGACCGAGCCGACCTGGGCGAGCGCGATGGCCGGGAGGTAGAGTACGATGGCCACCCGCCCGATGTGGAAAAGGATGAACGAGAAGCTGGCGAAGAGGCGGGCGGCGAGGTTGAAACGGCGCTCGAGGAACTCGTAGGCGCTGGTGATGTCGAGCCGGCGGAACTGGGGCAGGTAGAAGCGGATGACCAGCGGCACGACGATGAGGATGGGAAGCTGGCCGATGTACCAGCTGATGTCGGTGGCGTAGGCCCGCGCGGGGGTGGCCATGAACGTGATGGCGCTGAGCATCGTCGCGAAGATGCTCAGGCCCGCCGCCCACGCGGGGATGCGCTGCCCGCCGCGGAAGTAGTCGTCGGTGCTCCGAGTCCGCCGCGAAAACATGTAGCCGACGAGCACCATGCCCCCGAGGTAGAGCCCGACAACGGTCCAGTTGGCCGGGCCGAGGGCGCGCTTGGCCGGGCGGATATCGATGGAGAGCACCTGCGGCGACCGGATGCCCGGCTTGATCTCGCCGGTGGGGATGATGGTCTTGCCAAGCCACGGGACGGTCGGGGTGGTGACGGGAGCCCAGCTTTCGTCCTGGACGCTGCCCGACTCCGTCCAGGTATCGGTGATGGTGTGGTACGCGAAGACCGTGCGCGGAAACCCGGGGTGAGCCACGCCGTTGCCATCGGTCTCCGGCCGGAGGGCGCGCTGGGCGTCGACGAAAGCGCGGCTGGCTCCGCCGATGAGGAGGAGGTGGGACTGGCCGGCGGTGACGGCGGGGGAGGAGCCGGCGGTGACCTGCTCCGGGAGGTCGGCCAGGCGTCGCCAGGTGTCGGTCTTCGGGGAGAACGCGTAGGCGTCATTGAGATAGGTACGCCGGTCCCACGCGTCCGATCCGAGGTCGGCGCCGCCGAAAAGGAAGAACTCACCACCCGATGATCCGGCGACCGCCAGGATGCGGGCAGGGGCATTTTCTGGCCAAGCTAGTGATTCCCAGGCCGCATCCGCCGCCGCGAGGTCGAGCCGGAAGAACACGGCCTGCGCCGACCCGCCCGCGTCCGGGCTGCCCCCAGCGAAGTAGAGCGCATCGCCCACCACGGCCGCGGCACCCATCGTCGATGCCACCGGCAGCGGGGGCAAGGGATCGAGTTCCAATCGCCCGTCGGCGTAGCGGGCGCGGAAGGTTTCGGCGTAGGAGCGCTCCGCGTCCTGACCGCCGATGAAGTAGGCCGCACCTCCCCACGTCACGCTGGCTCCGTAGGCCACCGGGTGCCCGAGCCGCCGGTCGAGCTGGCGCCAGCTCCCGCCGGGGCTCTCGAGGGCAAAGATGCCATCGTGCCAGGCCTTGGCGCCGCCGTCCCACGGGTAGCCGTCGGGGAAATTCGCGCCCCCGGCGACGATGAGCGTCCCGTTGGCAACGCCCGCGAAAGCACCGGCGAACCCGTGTTCGTCCGGGAGCGGCTCGAGCGACGACCACTCCAACGCCAGGGCCGGCGCCGTCACCAGCGCGGCGAGAACGGGGGTGAGGAAGGAACGCACGGCAATCGGTGGGCGCTAGGCGATCGCGTGCCGTGGGGCGGTGATCTGGCCGGTCGAGGGTTCGACGACACCAAGTGCGGTGACCGCTTTCACCAGCGCGGCCTTCCTCGCCGAATCGAGGGCGGGCACCGGCGGTCGGGGCGGGCCGCAGTCCACGCCGTGGAGCGCCATGATCGCCTTGCCGGCGGGGAGCACGCCGAACTCCAAGAGCACTTCGACCAGGCGGACGGCCTGCAGCGAGCACTCCCGGGCGGTCGCGAGTTCGCCGTTCGCGAAAGCGTCGATCATCCTCCGGTAGAGCGGCGCCGCGTAGTTGTAGGTGCTGCCGACCGCCCCGGTCGCCCCGACGGCCAGCGCGCCCAGCAGGCATTCGTCGACTCCCCACAGCATGTCGAACCGCCCGTCTTGCAACGCGCGGCAGCGCTGGTACTCGAAGAGGTCACCGTGGGTGAACTTGATCCCTGCAAGGTTCGGGATCTCGCGGCTCGCGAGTTCGAGGAACTCGACCATCGATACGGTGACGCCCGACAGGCTGGGGATGTGGTAATAATAAAACGGGAGGTCGGAGGCGGCGTGGGCGATCGGCCGGCAAAACTCGACGAGGTCTGCGGCCGTTCCCGGCTTGAGGAAGCTCGGACCCATCGCCGCGATGGCGTGGACCCCGCTCACCGCTGCCTGGTCGGCCAGGGCGGTGGCCTCGACGACCGAGTGGTGGCCGACGTGGGCGATGACCTTGAGACCGGACGGCGCCAGGCGGGACCAGAGGGCGAGAATTTCCCCCCGCTCGTCCGTGGTCAAAGAAAGCCCCTCGCCCGTGGTGCCGTTGACGAACACTC
>CAZKYJ010000915.1:0-2524 GCA_964556355.1 uncultured Verrucomicrobiales bacterium
GTTCCCGTCACCCGCGTGCCCAAAGCACGCGATGGCAAACCCCGTTTGCTCTTGGAGTTGCTCCCCGAACTGGACGAGATCCACGAGACGCCCTCGCGGGACGACGACGTCTTCATTGAGTTTTGTCAGTCCGGTCGCCCGCAGCGAGTAAGAAAACTCGCGACGGAGTTCCCAGAGGGCGGCGCAGGCATCCTCGGTGACCGCCCGATCGACCACGAGAGCTCCGAGCGACGTGAGCAACGTCGCGAGCGCGCCGGCCTCGTCGGCGACGGTGTGGGGTTGCCCATCGATTTCTAGGAGGAGGTGGGCTTGTCCTGCAGGAACCATTTCGGATCCCTTGTAATTTCGCGCCGCCTGCAAAGTGAACTTGTCGGTGATCTCCAGGGCGGCCGGCAGGAATCCCGCGGAGAAGACGCGCTGCACGGCGTCCGCCGCCTCGGGGAAAGTCGAGAATCCGGCCGAGAGCATGGCTCGGGCCGGCGGGTTTGGAATCAGCCGGACGGTGGCCTCGGTGACGACCCCGAGCATGCCTTCGCTGCCGACGAAACTACCGATCAGATCGAAGCCTGTCTTGTTTTTGTGGCACCTCCCGCCGGCACGCAAGATCGTGCCGTCGGCGAGCACCGCCTCGAGGCCGAGCACGTAGTGCCGGGTGACCCCGTATTTCAGGCAGCGCGGCCCACCGGCGTTGGTCGAGATGTTGCCGCCGATCGAACATTCTTTGAGGGAAGCGGGATCGGGGGGGTAGAACCACCCCAGTTTCCGCACGGCTTCCTGGAGGTGGCCGGTGATGACACCCGGCTGGACCACGGCGACGCCGTCGGCGGGGTTGATCTCCAAGATCGAGTCCATTTTGGCGAGCGATAGCGCCACCCCACCATGCGACGGAACACATCCGCCGACGTAGCCGACCCCGGCTCCTCTCGGAGTTACGGGAATCCCCCGGGTGTCGCAGTAGGCGAGCAGTCTGGAGACCTCTTCGGACGAGCGGGCGAAAACGACAATGTCAGGGGCGTGGGAGGCGAACCATTTGTCCGTGCTGTGAACGGAAATCGCGTCGGTGTCCGAAGCGACCCGCCCTTGGCCGAGGAGCGACGTGAGATCGGAAATCAGTGCGGCGGATGGCATGGGGCAGCCTAGCGCCAATTCTGGCGCGGGCGAATCCCGTCAGGGGCCGGCCACCAGCCAGATCGATCAGCGGAGCCGACCCCATCCTACCTTCGCCTTCGCCGGTCGCTAGGGGAGATCGAGGAGGCCGCAGGCCTGGCGGAAACCCGAGACGCGCTCGGCAAGCTTGCAGCAGTGGGGCGAGCGGGGCGTGAGGACGTTCCACTTGCCCGCGACGGCGGCGGCGGTGAGGGCGGCGCCAGGGTGGACGACGTATTTGTGCTCGGCGCACGCGAGGAGGGGGAGATCGACGATGGAGTCGGTGTAGGCGTAGCTGTCGGGCAAGGGCTGGGGGTCGTAGGGATCGAACGACTCGGGAAGGAGGTGTGCCATCGCGGGAAGTTTGGCCGCGCGCTTGTTGTTCTCCCCGTCGATATCCGGAATGAGGGGCATGCGATCCTCGATCTCCAGCCGGGTTGCGATGCAGTGGTCAAAGCCGAGCTGGGCGGCGATGCGCTGGGCGTAGACACTCGGGCTGGCGGTGTTCAAGATGGTGGTTCGTCCGGCGGCACGGTGGCGCTCGAGTTCCGCGACCACCTCTGGATAGACCAGGGACGGGACGACGGTTTCCGCGAACTGGTGAGCATGATCCTCGAGCTCCGCGCGGCGCATGCGGAACAGATAGGAGAGGAAAAGCCGCTTCATCTCGCGGGAGCGGAGCACGCGGAACAGGGCGAACGGGATAAAAGGAAGGAAGAGGAAGAGGTAGAGGCGCCGCAAGGGTTCGGCACGTAGGACGTGGTTGGCGAAGAGGAGTTGGGTGTCGTAGGGGAGGAGCGTCCCGTCGAGGTCGAAGAAAGCGAAGCCTCCGGCGCGGTTTTCGACCGGGATTTCTTCGCCCAGTTCGGCGGCGGGTGAAACGGCCTTTTCAGTCATAGTCTCGGCGAAAAAAGAGGGGCACCCGGCGGGCCGGGTGCCCCGTCATTGGGGTGGGGCCGAAATACTGCGCCCGGCGCGATCAGGAGTAGGAGGCTTGGCTGCCTTTGATGTCGCGCTTCTTGATCCACGGCATCAGGCCACGAAGGCGGGTGCCCACCTTCTCGATCGGGTGCTTGGCCTCCTCTTTGCGGATCTTGTTGAACTGTGGGTAGCCGTCGCGGTACTCCTTCATCCAGTCCTTGGCGAACTTGCCGGACTGGATGTCTTTGAGCGCCTTCTCCATGCGCTTCTTGACTGATTTGTCGATGATCTTCGGGCCGACCGAGACGTCGCCCCACTCGGCGGTCTCGGAGATCGAGAAGCGCATCCCCGCGATCCCGGACTCGTTCATGAGATCGACGATGAGCTTGAGCTCGTGGAGGCACTCGAAGTAGGCCATCTCGGGCTGGTATCCCGCTTCGACGAGAACTTCGAAACC
>CAZKYJ010000916.1:0-2522 GCA_964556355.1 uncultured Verrucomicrobiales bacterium
GCGGCTGACCTGGCCGACCCAGACCGATTTGCCGCCCACCTTGTAGGGTGCTAGCCAGAGGCGCATGTGGTTGCGGCGTGAGAGCGTCGACCGCGCCCGCTGGAACGCGAGGTCCTGGGGGCGCCCGAAAACGTAGAGGTCGCTCACCGGCGCAGTGCGGAATTCCCCTCCGGATAACGCCGCCCGGATCTCGCGGCCAATCGTGGTCCAGTCGATCCGGTGGGTGAACGACCAGTCGCTGTCGGAGAGCGCCGCCATCATGTCGTCGGGACTCCCCACGATCGCCAGGTTGAGGGGGTCTCCAAACTTGGTCCCGTCGGCGTTGGTCACGCAGCAGGGGAGTTCCCGAAGGCGCTCGCGGAACTCGTCAAGCCCGATCGTGGGGCGTTCGGAATCGGGGTAGATGGCGGAGGGGTCCAGGTCCTCGAAATCAAAATGCCCGTCCGGCGTGCGGAGGGGAAAACCGAAGCGAAGCACCTGGCGACCGCCGCTGACCGTCACCCGGACATAGCGCCCGCCTTCCTTCCGCGGCACGAGGACGTGCCCCTCGTAGGTGTGGCCCGCCTCGATTCGGGTGCGGATCGAGAGATCGTGAAACTTCTGCCGGAGCGAGCCGAAAAGCGTCCGCCGGATCCGGCCATGGAAGAGGCGGGCGGCCTCCTCGGCCGTGTAGTAGTCAGGGTCCGTGAACGAGTGCAGCAACCAGAGTTCGTCCGGCGAGTTGTTTTCGATCTGGAGCCACACGGCCTGAAGCCCCTTCTTCTTCAGATCGACGCCATATCGACGGCGCCCCTCGTCATCGGGCACGATCCAGGCGGACATGCTGACGCCGCCTTTGACCTGGGTCTGGATGTCGGCCGCTTCCGTCCCCCACAGCTCGGCCGGACTTCCCGCGGAGACCGACGAGACGTCGTGGACGGCGATCGGCCGGGTGGCGCAGGCGTCGAAGAACAGCGGCAGTAGAGCGCCGAGAAGACGGGCGGGGAGCGACACCGTCGCAGCGGGCCGAACGCAGGCCGTGCTCATGATTCTTTGTAGAGCTGGATAAAGCGCTCCTCCGCTTCGAGAGACCCCATGAGAACGAGCTTTCCCCCAGCGGGCAACGTCGTCGTAGGGTCGGGATTGATATCTCGTTTCCCATCAGATTCGATGGCGAGGATCGAACAGCCCGTTCGCGAACGCACCTGCGATTCCGCGAGCGACTTGCCGCCGAGAGTCGGCGGGACGGCCACGGGGAATACGCTCAGGCCGACCGCGAGCAGGCAGCTGTCACTTCCCCGCAGGTGGTCGTAGATGATGTGCGCACTCATCGCCGCATAGGAGAGGACGAGATCCGCGCCGGCACGGTGAAGGCGGGCCACACTCCCCTCGTCCGTACACCGGCTGATGATCTGGAGGCTGCGGCGGAGGCGGCGGTAGAAAATGGTGAGGAAGACGTTGGTGTCATCGTCGTGCGAGGTGATAACGACCGATGCGGCCTCGTGCAAACCCGCTTTGACCAGGAGATCAAACTCGGAAGCGTCGCCGACGATCGTCCGGTCGGGGAAGGTCACCCGCTCGGGCAATTTCTCAATCATCACCCAGGGAACGCCCGCCTCGTCCAGGGCGCGCGCCGTCGCTCTCCCGACACGCCCGCCGCCCACGATAACGACTTTCGAGGCATCCCCCTCGTCTGGCCGCTCGCGCCCGAAGAGCTCGTTAAAGGTATCGATCTGCCCGCGGGTGCCACCGAGGACGAAGAGGGTGTGGGGCTCGATCACGGTGGTCGGCTCCGCGGGAACGAGCTTGCCGTGCTCCCAGATCCCGGCGATCGTCACCCCTGCCCGGGCACGGATCCCGCACTCGGCGATCGTCTTGCCGACGAGGACGCCCTTGCTCCCTCCGGCGCTCGCTTCGGCGATGATGAGCTCGTCGATCTGACCGATGGCGTGGGCACAAGAATCGCCCCCGAGCACCCGCCGGGACAGCGCCTGCCCCATCATCTCGTCGAACTGGAGAATGTCGGTGACGCCGGCGAGTTCCAAAACGTCCCGCGCCGCCGACGACCGGGCGGAAGAAATGATGGTCACCGACTCGCAGACTTCCCTGATCGAGAATGTCACGTTGGTATTGATGATATCCGAACGCGTGGTCACGACCATGGCGGCCTGATCGACCCGCAGCCGCCGATAGGTGTCCGGGTCGCTCAGCTCCCCCAGCACCACGGGAATGCCTTGCTCGTTGAGCCGCAGTGCCTCCTCGAGTTTGGGGACGAGCACGAAGAACGGGTGGTGATACTTTTCGAAGATGCGTACGAGGATGCTCGTCACCGTTCCCTCGAGGGTCAGGATCACATGGTTCTTCGTGGTCGAGGGCAGCTCCCGGGGCGCGCGCGCCGCGGTCTGCGCCCGCATCCATGGGGCGTAAAAGAACTCGATGAAGGTGAACGGGAGCAGGACGAGGAGGAAGACGACACCCACGACAAGGACGACCAAGGAGAAAAAGCGCCCGAGATCCGACTCGAACGTAATGTCGCCGAACCC
>CAZKYJ010000917.1:0-1239 GCA_964556355.1 uncultured Verrucomicrobiales bacterium
GCGTTGAACTCGTCGATGTTCAACGCAGCCCGGGTCATCGGGCCGGCGCTCGGGGGGGTGCTCATCGGCACCATCGGCGTCGCGGGGTGCTTCGGCATCAACGCCGTCTCGTTCGTCGCCGTGCTGGTCAGCTATTATTTGATCCGGTTGCCGAAGAAGGAGGTCGCCCCGGGGCGCCAGTCCATCCGGCAGGCGACCGGCGAGGCATTCCGCCATGTCGGGGGCGACCCGGTGTTGCGCGCGATCATTTCGCTCATCGCGGTCTTCAGCCTTTTCGGCTGGGCCTACCTCGTGCTCATGCCCGTCTTCGCCCGCGACGTCCTCCATACCGGCGCCGGCGGCTTCGGCCTCCTCATGGCGGCCAACGGTGCGGGCGCTTTCGTCGGCTCCCTCGTCCTCGCCAGCATCGGTGACCGGCTCAATCGGAGGCGGATCCTCTTTACGGGTGCCTTCGGTCTCGTGGTCATGCTCTTCGTATTCGCGCTCTCGCGCAACGTGTGGCTCTCGGGCGCCTGCCTCGTGCTCTCGGGATTCTTCATGATCATTTTCTTTGCCACCGCCAATACGGCGATCCAACTGCGCGCGCCCGACGCCCTCCGCGGCCGCATCATGGGGATCTACACGCTGGCGTTTATCGGCCTGAGCCCGTTTGGGAGCCTGGTGGCCGGTGCCGTCGCGCGCGCCACCTCGGCGCCGGTCGCCGTGATCATCGGCGCGGCAATCTGCACCGTGGCCACCGTCGTCACGCAGCTCATCGCCCCACCGTCGTCGCAGACGAGTCCTCCGAAACCCGATCCCATATGAGCAAAACATCCCAACAGCGGGTCGTCGTCCTCGGTGCCAGCGACCGGCCCGACCGCTATTCCCACCGCGCCATGCGCGAACTCCTCGCCGCCGGCCACGACGTCGTCCCGGTCAACCCGGCGCTCCTTGAAATCCTTGGCCGCCCCGTGGTGCCCCGCCTCGAAGGGCTGACGCCTCCCGTGGATACCGTCACCGTCTACGTTTCTCCTTCCATCTCCACGCTCCTGGCCGGGGCCTTTCTCGCCCTCCGCCCCGGGCGCGTCATTTTCAACCCGGGCAGCGAAAACCCCGGACTGGAAGAAACGCTCGCCGCCGCCGGGATTGCGTGCGAGCGATCCTGCACTCTCGTCCTGCTCCGCAGCGCCCAGTTTTAGCCGACCGACAACGATGAAGCCCGAGCCCGCCGTCCCCGACCACCTGATGAACCGCGGCTTC
>CAZKYJ010000917.1:1249-2518 GCA_964556355.1 uncultured Verrucomicrobiales bacterium
CGGCCAACGACAACATCCTGAAAGGCGTCCTCACTTTCGGGTTGGCGACGGGCGGGGTGTGGGCCGGTCAGCTGGGCGACGGGGGGCAGGCGCTCGCGGGGCTCTGCTTCACCATCCCGTTCATCCTTTTCTCCGGGATCGGCGGCCAGATCGCCGACCGCACGAGCAAGCAAAAGGTCACCGTGGTGGTCAAGTTGGCCGAGATCGGGATCGCCCTGATCGGATGCGTCGGCTTCCTCGCCGGGAACCTTTGGATCGGGCTGCTCGCCCTGCTCTTGCTCGCCGTGCAGAGCGCCATCTTCGGACCCGCCAAGTTCGGCATGATCGCCGAGCTCGTCGGCCACCGCCGGCTCTCGCAGGCCAACGGCACGGTCAACATGCTGACCAACCTCGCCGTCATCGCGGGAACGTTCGCCTCCGGAAAGCTCTACGACGTCTACGATCCGGAGGCCGCGGCGATCAAGGAGGTCGCCCACCTCCCCTCCGCCCCCGGGATCGCCCTACTGGCCGTCGCCGGCCTCGGCATGGCCAGCTGCCTGCTCATCCCTCGGCTGCGCCCGATGGAGCCGGCGCTCAGGATCGATTGGAACCTCGTTCGCCCCTACGTCGGCGCGGTGCGCGACATGGCCAAATCATCCCTCCTGACCGTCGCGCTGGCCTGGGCGTTTTTCTATCTCATCGCCTTCATCGCCATGCTCGTCCTTCCCGACTATCGCGGGATCCTCGAACTCACCGCCACCAAGGCCAGCTACCTCCTCGGGATTCTCGGCGTGGCCATCGGGGTCGGGAGCGTGACCGCCGGCGTCGTGTCGGGACAGCATATCGAACCGCGGCTCATCCCGGTCGGCGCGATCGGCATGACCGCTTTTTTTGTCTTGCTCGGCACCTTCACCCCGACGTTCACCAACGTGGCGATCTTCCTCGCGGGCGCCGGGGTCTTTGCGGGCTTCTACATCGTCCCGCTCCAGGCGCTCCTCCAACACCTTTCTCCCGGCGGGGAACGGGGGCGCTTCCTCGGCACTGCCAACGCCATGTCCTTCGTCGGCATGACGACCGGCAGCCTCATTTTCTGGGTGGCCCGCTCGCGGCTCGGCATCGCGTCGAACCACGTCTTTCTCATCTGTGCCGGTCTCGCCCTCGTGGGGACAGGCATCCTCCTCTTCGCCATGCGTGGCCTCATCGCCGACCCGAAGGTCCGGGGCATCGAGCCGGCCGGCTGAGAAGCTGTCTAAAAAGTCCTGTCAGCACCGACTCCAGATCGTTGAGGTC
>CAZKYJ010000918.1:0-2513 GCA_964556355.1 uncultured Verrucomicrobiales bacterium
GACGAAGAACACCTTCGTCAAGCGCGCCGCGCAGGGTGCCGATTACCCGGAGGGCATCGCCGAGTTCCTCGTCGGCCAGACGGCGATCATCACCGGCGAGGAAGACGTGGTGGCCGCCGCGAAAGTTCTCAAGAGCTTCCGGGCCGAGTTCACCAAGCCCACGCCCAAGGCGGCCGTGCTCCGCGGCCAGCTGCTCGACGCCGGAGAGATCGAGGCACTCGCCGACCTCCCGTCCCGCGAAGAGCTTTTGGCCAAGTTCCTCGGCCTCCTCAACCAGCCGGCCAGCACCCTGGTTCGCCTCCTCAACGAGCCGGCCGCCCAGCTCGCCCGCGTCCTTCAAGCCAAGGCCGACCAAGGCTGATCACCGCAGCGATTATCACACTTTGACCAGACGGCCGCCACCTCCCGTGGCGGCCTGAACAAACCCAAACAAATGGTTCCTTGTCGGGCTGGCGGCTGCCAGCCTGAAATGTCCGGAAGCTTCCGGGCGCGACAATACCGCACAATAAGAAAATGGCAGACCTAGACAAACTAGTTGATGAGCTCAGCGGTATGACCGTCCTCGAAGTGGCGGATCTCGTGAAAGCTCTCGAAGAGAAGTGGGGCGTGAGCGCCGCAGCACCCGTCGCCGTCGCGGCAGCAGGTGGTGGCGGTGGCGATGCGGCACCCGCCGAAGAGAAGACGGAGTTCGACGTCATCCTCACCGAGGCTGGCGGCAACAAGATCGCCGTCATTAAAGAGGTGCGCGCGAACGTTCCTGGACTCGGCCTCGCCGACGCCAAGAAGCTCGTGGAGAGCGCCCCGCAACCCCTCAAAGAGGGCGTGAGCAAAGAAGAGGCCGAAGAGGTCAAGAAGAAGATGGAGGCCGCTGGCGCCAAAGTCGAAATCAAGTAATCGTCCGGTCGCTGCCCTCGGGTAGCGCCCTCCATTTTGGAGCTTCTACGCAAAGCGATTCGATCTTCAGGCGGCCGGTGCCCGATACGGGTACCGGCCGCTTTTTCGCTCTGAGCAAGAAAGCAAGCGAAAAAAATCAAAAAAATTTGGACATTACCGAGATTCGGTGTAATAACGCGTCCACTCATCCTTGGCGCCAGCGACCTCACTACGTGTGCGGCGCTGGCGTTCGCCGCCTAGGACATCTGCCGTTGACTATTCCTGCCCGCCCGGTCGCCAAACAAAACAGTTTCGCGTCTCGCCACCTCGACCCTTCGACTTGGCGCGACGTTTCGTTACGTACTGCCCTAACCGCTTTACCCGTCCCGCCCACCTTCCCAGAACCTGCCCGGTAAGCAGTTTCGCCCGACGCTAGAGCGCCCGGAGCATCCCTCGAAGATGGGGCGCACCGGATCCCGGCTCGACCGTCGGCTTCCTGCGCCGTGATAGACCAACCCCGCGCGATCCCCAAAATCAGCGCGTTTTGCCCACCAGAACCGCCGCTTATCCACTTTCCTACACCGCCATCCACCACCCGATCCACGACCACCCACAGGCCATGTCAGAACGTCTTTACTTCGGAAAAATCAAGGAGGTTATCGAGCCCCCGAACCTCATTGAAATCCAGCTGCAAAGCTACGCGGAGTTCCTCCAGTCGGATGTGCCGCCCTCCAAGCGCAAGCTCACCGGCCTCCAGGCCGTGTTCCGCGAGATCTTCCCGATCACCAGCTATGACGACAAGGTCACGCTCGACTTCGTCCGCTACGAGGTCGGCGAGCCGAAAGCGACCGCCCTCGAGTCGCTTCGCGAGAGCGAGACCTACAGCGCCCCGCTCTACGTCACGTTCCAGCTGCAGGACGAAGCGGGCACCAAAGAGGAGCGGGTCTACATGGGCGAACTTCCGCTGATGACCGCCCGGGGCACGTTTTGCATCAACGGTGCCGAGCGGGTGGTCGTCTCCCAGCTGCACCGTTCCCCGGGCGTCTGTTTCGAAACCAACGTCCACCTGAACGGGAAGCTGCTCCATGGCTTCCGGATCATTCCCGACCGCGGCTCGTGGCTCGAGGTGCAGTTCGATACCAACGACCTGCTCTACGTCTACCTCGACCGCCGCCGCCGCCGCCGCAAATTCCTCGCCACCACCTTCCTCCGTGCCGTCGGGTTCGCCACGGATGAGGACATCATCAAGGAGTTCTACGAGATCGAGAAGCTCAAGCTGAGCGCCGACCTCGACGAGGAGTCGCTCTCCACGAAAGTGATGTTCTCCGACATCCTCGACGGCGAAGTCGTCGTGGCGAAGGCCTACGAGCCCCTCACCATCGGCACCATTCGCCAGCTCATCGACCTCGGCCACAAGACCATCGAGGTGGTGGAGACCCGGGACGACGACATCCTCATCAAATCCCTCAAGAAGGATCCCGCCTCCGATGAGGAGGAGGCGCTCAAGGACATCTACCGCCGCCTCCGCCCCGGCGATCCGCCGACCACCACCAACGCCCGTGCGTTGCTCAAGCGCCTCTTCTTCGACCCGAAAAAGTACGACCTGACCCGCGTCGGTCGCTACAAGCTCAACCAGAAGC
>CAZKYJ010000919.1:0-2511 GCA_964556355.1 uncultured Verrucomicrobiales bacterium
TCGTCGTGACGCGGGGCCCCTTCGTGCCGATCGGCCCCTTGGTCACCTGCACGAGCATCTCGGCACCCACGGGATAGAGGGTCGGGATGTCCTTCGAGGTGACGCGCTTCCCCTTGTCCTTCTTTTTGTTCGGATCGTCGCCACCGCGCTGGATCTCCTCCAGCTCGCCATCGAGCGCCGCCGGGATCGCGTCCCAGAAATGGAGGAAGGCATTCTTCTCCAGGCCAATATCGATGAACATGGCCTTGAGGCCCTGCTCGATGTTCTTGACCCGGCCTTTGTAGATGCTGCCGACGATGTGCTCGTCGCCGGTACGTTCCACCGAGTACTCCTCGAGCGATCCATCCTCCACGAGAGCCACCCGGCTCTCCAGCTTTTCGCAGTTGATTACAATTTTGTTCCCCTTCGATAGGTCCTTGCGGGCCATGAAGGCGTCCTTCAGTCGTTTGAGCATTTGAGTTAAAATTTTAGTAGAAGATTGGGGTTGCGATTGGGGCGGTTGGGAGGCGGGTCGCGGCCGGCCGGTTCACTCTTCGGCCGGGTTGGCCGGCTTGAATCGGATGGCTTTGCGCACCGGTCGGGCACGGGGAATGGCGGAGGAGCCGGCGGCGTCCGCGGCGGGGGCAACCGACGGGGCCGCCACCGGGATGGCGCGCGGCGGCTCGCTCTCGATGGCGATCACCTGGGAACCGGTGTCGCCATCCTCGTCCTCGCCGGCCGCGATCGCTGCCGCCTCGGGCTCCTCGTCGTAGACCACCGCCTCGACGGGGTCGAAGTTGCCTTGCGCCTCGGGGAGTTTCGCGAGGTAGACGGGGGTCTGTTGGGTCTCCAGCGCCTTCGCTTCCCGCAGGATGCGCGAGGCGATGGGCGAAGCGACTCCCCCGCCGGATTTCCCGTTCTGCACAATCACGGCGACGGCAAACTCCGGGTCGTCATAGGGGGCGAAACAGACGAACCAGGCGTGGTTGTGATTGACGCCGAACTGGGCGGTCCCGGTTTTGCCAGCGGTGTCGAAGCCCTCCGACTTCGCCCGGCGGGCGGTGCCTCCCGGGGCGTTGATCACGTCCCACATCCCCTGGCGAACGAGGTCGATATCCGAAGCCTTGATCCCCTCCTTGGTGAGGTCGATCGGGCGCGGCCGGGCGCGGCTGATGGTTTCCCCTTCGGAATCCACCATGCGTGAGATCAACCATGGCGCATGGCGGACGCCACCCTCCGCGACCGCCGCGACCACGCTGGCCATCTGGAGCGGGGTTGCCTGGGTGTACCCCTGCCCGATCGCCGTATTCGCAGTGTAGGCGTCGGACCAGGTGATCCCGTAGGACTGGCGCAGCCACGGGGCGTCCGGCAGGACGCCGGCGGATTCCCCGTCGATGGGGATCCCCGTCTCGTGCCCGAGCCCGAGCAGGTCGCCCACGGCCTTGATCGCCTCGATCCCCGCCTGGTTGCCGTAGTTGTAGAAGTAGTCGTTACAGCTGACCATCAGCGCCTTGGAGAGCCCGATGGTGCCGTGGCTCCCCCCCTTGTTGTAGATCCAACACTTGGCGAAATGGGAGCCGTACTGCTGCCCGCCGTTGCAGTTGATGTAGCGGTTCCCGATCCCGGCGAAGCAGCCGGCGAGGGCGACGGGAATCTTGAAAGTCGAACCCGGGGCGTAGCTCTGGATCGCACGGTTCGTCAGCGGCTCGGTGGGATCCCCCAGGTAGCGCTTCCAGTCCTCCGCCTTGATCGTCGGGATAAAGTTATTGGGATCGAAGGATGGCAGCGAGGCCATGGCCAAGATATCTCCCGAATCGGGCTGGAGCACGGCCACCGCACCCCGCCCGATCTTCGCTTCCCGCAGGGCGCGCTCGACAATCATCTGGATACGCGCGTCGATGGTGAGATACACATCGGAGCCACGCGCCGGTTCCTCGTAGCCGACTTCGCCGACGATGACCCCTTTCTCGTCCTTGAGGAGCGTCCGCTTGCCGGGGCGACCACGCAGTTCGGCGTCCATCGATCTCTCGATCCCGGATTTCCCGAAGTCGTCCCCGAGGTAGAAATCGAACTGCCTCCGTTCCTCCTCGGGCACCTTCTTGATATCGGGAAGGTTGACGTAGCCGAGGATGTGGGAGGCGAAGGCGCCATAGAGGTACTCCCGTTTCGGCCGGACCGAGAGCGAGACCCCGGGCAGGCCGAGGTTGTGCTCGGCGAAGGTGGCGAACTCCTCGAACTGGAGATCGCTCCGGTAGGTCCACGGGACGACGCCCCCGAAGCTCCGGTAGTGCACCCGGAGGGTGTTGGAGTTGTAGGGGACGGCGAGCCCGAGATCCTCCAGGCCGGGGATGATCGAGTCGTTGACGATCTCGACGATATCCGTCTCCTCGCGCTCCCGGAGGATGCCGTCCACCGGGTGCGCATACTTATATTTCGGCAGCTCCTGGTGCTGGCTGCGGTAGGCATCGACGATGTCTTTGAGGTTGAACAGGACCTCGAAGTTCGGCTCGTTGGTCACGAGGGTGATCCCGT
>CAZKYJ010000920.1:0-2508 GCA_964556355.1 uncultured Verrucomicrobiales bacterium
AAAGTCCAGCTGAGCCGTTTCGGCTTTCCCGGCCCCGATTCCCGCGTAAACTCTTCCCAGATGTCCCCGAAACTCTTCCTCTCCTGCATCGGCCTCGGCCTCTTCGGTCTCGGAGGTAGTGCCCTGGGCCAGACGACCATCGATGACGCGATCAATGGAGGCGACACCACCGTCGATCGCCCACGAATCATTCTCCCTGATGGCACGGTGACCGACGGAACCACCACCGACGGCGGCGGCACGACGGACGACGGAACCACCACCGACGGCGGCGGCACGACGGACGACGGCACAACCGGTGGCGGCGGTGGCACGACCGGCGGTGGCGGTGGCGGCACGACCGGCGGTGGCGGCGGCGGCACGACCGGCGGTGGCGGTGGCGGTTCCGCCGTGGCCGCGGCAGCGGGCTTCAGTTCAATCTCGCCCGACGCCTCTTCGGTCGTGGGGAATTCCGTGACGGTCGAAGGGAGTGTCACAGACGCGGATGGGATCGCCAAGGTCGAATACCGCACCAACGCCACCCGGCGCTGGCGGAGCGCCCTCCTCACCGAGGCGGCCGCGGGCGACGCCGGGCCGGACGATGCCACCACGCGCACCTCGGCCGATTTCATCTTCCGTGTCAACCTCCGCTCGGGCCGCGAGACCACGCGCGTTTTCATGCGGGTCATCGACGTCAATGGCGGCGAGTCCGACTACCTTTCCCGCAAGTTCCGGAGGGAGGAGGAACGCTAACCCGAAATGCTTTCCGCACCCGCTAACGTGAGATCCGCCCGACCGTTCCCCGCCCTCTGCGCCACCATTGGCGTTCTGGCCTGCGCCCCGCTCGCCGGTGCCCAGACGACGGACGGCGGAGGCTCGGCGGTGGCCGCCGCCTCCGGGATCGAAAACGTCTCCCCCGACGCCTCGTCGGTGGTGGGGAAATCGGTCACGGTTGAGGGGAGCGTCACCGATGCCGATGGGATCGCCAAGGTCGAGTACCGCACCAACGCCACCCGCCGATGGAGGAGCGCCCTCCTCACCGAGGCAACGGACGACGACGCGACCACCCGCACCGCCGCCGACTTTATTTTCCGCGTGAGCCTTCGCTCCGACCGGGAGACAACCCGGGTCTTCATCCGCGTCATCGACGTCAACGGCGGCGAGTCCGACTACCTTTCTCGCAAGTTCCGCCGCGACGAGGAACGCTAGACCCCCAACTTTCCAGACGACCCATGAAAATCTCCACGCTTCTCGCCGCACTCACCGTCCTCGCCCTCGCCCCAATCGCCGGCGCGCAGACCGTCATCGACGACGGGACGGTAGACGACGGCACGACCACGCCGGCCCCCGATCCCCGGCCGGAAGATGACGAGAATCCTCCGACCCTCGCCTCGGTATCACCGGACGCCTCCAGCGTCGTCGGCAGCTCGGTCACTGTCGAAGGCGAGGCGAGTGACGATATCGGGGTGGCGCGGGTCGAATATCGCGTCCAAGGCGACACCCGCTGGCGCGAGGCACTCATCTCCGACGGGGAACTCGACGACAGCGGTGACGAGGTCGCCCCCACGTCGGTGAACTACATGTTCCGCGCCCGGCTCCGCTCCAGCGCCAACCACACCCGGATCGAGATCCGGGTTATCGACACGAACGAAAACGAGTCCGACTACCTGACCCGGAAGTTCCGTCGTCGCTAAGCCGATCCACCGACCGATGAAGCGCATCGCTTTCGCCTGCGCGCTGGCTGCCGTCCTCGTCACCGGGATCTATCTCCTCTCCCCGGACGGCTCGGAGCCGGTGCCGCCGCCCGCGGAGGTCGCGGGGGGCTCGGCAGAACCGACCGGCGCCGCCCCTCCGATCCCCGGCGATGGGGAGCTGGCTCCCGCCGGCGCGACTGGCGACTCCCGCGTCCCCGACCGTTTCGCCGAACTGATCCTCCGCGACCCGCAGTCCGCCGCCGAGTTCCTCTCCGGTACCGACGATCTCGATACCTGGGACGCCTACATGCCCGCCGTGATGGCCGAGTGGGCGACCCGCGACCCCCTCGGTGCCGCCGCCTGGCTAGAGGGGCTCCCGGCCGGCGATTTTCGCACCGACGCTTCCGACGAATTCCTCCACGCCTGGGGCGAGAGTGATGCCGTGGCTGCCGCGCGCTGGCTTGGATCGCAACTCGCTGACCGGAACCCCGCTTCCCCACCCGACGGGCTCGGCTCTTTCGTCGCCGCCTGGTCGCGCCAGGATCCCGCGTCGGTCCGGGACTGGCTCGACGCCCTCGGTGACGCCGCCCCGCCCTCGGCCTACGGCACCCTCGCCTTCACCTGGGCCTCCGCGAATCCCGGCGAGGCCCGCGCCTGGGTCAGCACCCTCTCCGATCCCGCCATCCGCTCCCGCGCGGCTTCCAACATCGCCCTCGCCTGGGCCGAGGCCGAACCCGCCCTGGCCGCGGCGTGGTTGAAGGGGTTTCCAGATATCGGCGAATCGACCCGCTCCCGCGCCATGCTCGGGGTGCTCATGGCCTGGACCGAATCCGAC
>CAZKYJ010000921.1:0-2501 GCA_964556355.1 uncultured Verrucomicrobiales bacterium
GGCCGAAGCGGTCCCACTTGCTCGTGGAGTTGAGCGAGTAGATATGCTCGTACTCGGCGAAGGCCTCGTTTTCCTCGTCGCCGTCGTTGTAGAAGTAGTCGAAACGGACATTGGTGTTCTCGGTGACGTCGTAGCCGATCCGCACGGAGAGGCCGAAGCCGCCGTTGAACTCGGGAAGCTCGTAGTCATCCGAAAATGCGCCGGTGTAACCGCCAACTTCGAAGAGCCACGGCCCGGGTGCGTAGCCGATCACCACGCCACCAGTCTTGTCCGGGGTGACCTGGTTGGTCAGCAACGAACGCTCGAAGGTGAGGATCTTGCTCGACGAGGTCGCGTATTCCTGCGTGATCTCGGGCTTGAGTTTACCCACATTGAGGTAGAAGTCATCGGTCGGCTCCCACTCGAGGTAGATGGTGTCGACGTCGTTGAAGAAACGCTCGTCATCGCCTTCGAGGTCGAGGTTGAACTGTCCTTTCAGGGTGAACTGCTGAAGGAAATCCATGGAGAAACCGAGACGGGCGCGCCGATTATCCCAATCGTCGTCATCCCCGGTATTGGCATCGGTGTAATGGTACTGTCCCTGGTAGCGACCGGTGATAGCGAACTTCTGAATGAACGCGCCGTCCTCGTTTTTGTAGAGGGTCGGCAGGGAGAAGATCTCCTTGCACCAATCGAACGGCTCTTCGACGACGACGGGCGGAGCCTGTTTGGTGTCCATCATCATCATTTCGCCAGCGTGGACACCGGCGGTGGAGGCGACGGCGGCAGCGGCGCCAACGGTCGCGAGAAACGGGTTACTTCGCTTCATAGTGTTTGTCTTTGGTTGTGTTGTCTGGTTGTTGGTTGTCTTTTGTCTGTCGGTGCACCCACCTCAGTCGGTGCGCCGTGTCTTTAACTGATCCAAATCGTTCGCGCTATCAGCGTTCTGCAACAATTTCGTCACCATCCGCTGCTAGTGAACGCTCAACGCCCAAGCGCAAACCCGTTCGAAGAGGTTGATCACAAAGACCACCTAATTAATCGCATATATTAAAAATTATATCAAATATAATTTTTATATCGCCTGATCACTCCTGGTTGGCGGCGTAGTGGGCGGCGCCCACCACTGCGGCTTCGTCACCGAGCTCCGCGGCCTTGATCTGGACTTCTT
The DNA here is from genome assembly GCA_964556355.1 of uncultured Verrucomicrobiales bacterium. Classification (GTDB taxonomy): domain Bacteria; phylum Verrucomicrobiota; class Verrucomicrobiia; order Verrucomicrobiales; family DEV007; genus CAZKYJ01. Next base: position 1,151 of record CAZKYJ010000921.1, read on the forward strand.
CGACGAGCTCGGGAGAGGAGAACTGACCGACCAGCTTTTTCATTTTTTCGACGAAAAGTTCCGGCATGGCCTCCACCAGTCCCCCCCCGAGCACGATCACATCCGGGGCGAGTAGGTCGATGGCGCCGCCGATCCCCAGCGCGAGGTATTCGAGGGCGTTCTCGACGACCGCGACCGTGCCGGGATCACCGGCGGCGTAGGACTGGGAGATGGCTTTGCTTTTGATCTTCGCGATGTCGGTTCCGGCCTTCTTCATGAGGGCGGGAGCCTTGCCGCGGAAGGCCTCGGCGGCGCAGTTCGCCGCGATGCCGAGCCGGCTGGAGAAGAGCTCGAGGATCGGGTGTTCCCCCGGCTCCGAAGCGAGCGACACCGAGGGCCAGCGCACCGCCCCGATTTCCATCGCGGAAAAACGCTTGCCGCGGAGCAGCTTGCCATCATAAATGCAGCCGCCGCCCACGCCGGTTCCCGGGAACACCCCGAGGAGGGTACGGGCGCCTTTGCCCGCGCCGTTGACAAACTCACCATAGGTTCCCGCATCCACGTCGTTCATCACGTGCGTCGGACAGCCGAACTCTTTTGTCAGCGCCTTCGCCAGGGGAATGTCAGGCCAGCCGAGGTTGGGGGTGGTGCGGAGAATCCCCTTCTCCATATCGACGATCCCCGGGCACCCGATCCCGATCCCGCCGAGTTCCTTGGGGGAACACCCCGCCTCCTCCAATGACTTTCCGATCGTCTCGATGATCTTCTTCAGCCCCGCCTCGCCACCTTCGTGCCCTTCGGTCGGGCGGCGTTCGCTGCCGCGCGGTTCGAAGTCCGCATCGAAAACGACGCTGTACATCTTGGTGCCACCGAGGTCGAAACCGACCCAGCGACGTTTCTTTTCATCATCGTTTTTCCCCATGGCGGCTTTTTGGTGCGGTTCTCGCTCTACCTTCCATCGCACCGGGGAGGCACCAGCGCAAGGATGCGACCAAATCGTCACATTTCCGCATTTGTCGACCGCAGACTACTTCACTAGTTTTGAAATGGACGCGTCATCGGGGCAAAATCTCCGGGCGGGGCTCCGACGGGATCATGGACATCAACAAAGACACGCTACTAGAGAACGACCTTTTCCGGAGCAAGGAAACGAGCTGGCTATCCTTTAATGCGCGTGTCCTGCAGGAGGCCGAAACCGAGGGCGTGCCGGTCATCGAACGGCTCAAGTTCCTCGGGATCTATTCCTCCAACATGGACGAGTTCTTCCGGGTCCGGGTCGCCACGCTCAAGCGCCTCGTCCGCCTCGGCAAATACTACAAGAAGCTCGGGATCCCCGATCCCAAGCGGACGCTCAAAGAGGTCAACGACATCG
>CAZKYJ010000922.1:0-2500 GCA_964556355.1 uncultured Verrucomicrobiales bacterium
CAGGTGAAACCTTCGCCGTCGTCCGTCGATTGATCGCGCCCAAAATCGGTCAATCTGCCGTCCCTCGGGGGGGTTCGCGCGCGCTGGGGCGTCATCGAACGTTTGCCCGCCTCGCCCATCTTGTCGAAATCGGGGTTCACCCCGAGGATCGTCGCCATGAACAGCGACCCCCCGCACGCCAAGCCCACCGCGAAAACCGAGACCAGAATCATTTCGCCGAGCTTCGGTCGGAAGCGCGGATGCGGGTTCCGCCGGGCGTAGTAGTAGAGAAACGGAACCACCACGCACATGCTGACGAGGAGAAATGCGGCAAGAATCATGACAGACAAAAGGGGTCGGCAATGTAGCTTCTGCGCTGCCCCAAGCAAACGGCCACCCACCGGGGAAATGGAGCCCCCACCTCTGGGCCTTCCCCTAAAGACCGAAAATTTTCGCTTCCTCGTCCAGCAGCAGTGACCGGTTGGTGTCCGTGATCGTCCGCGCGACGCGGGCGGCGCTGGTAAGATCGCCATAGCGGGTCAGCAGCGCGGCGAACACCGCACGTTTTCCCGGATCGAGCGGTGCCTCATCGATCGTCGCGCAGACCTCGGCACAGGCTTCTGGCTCGTGCATGCGGTGGAGCGCGAGCGCATAGACGAGCTGGTGGGTCGACGACCTGGGGTTCTCGTCCGCCGCGATCGTCGCCCGCTGCCAGTTGTGCTCGATCGCGTCACCCACCAGCAGTCGGAGGTAGACGCCGAAGTCCATCAGTTCCGGCACGACCGCCCCTTTCCTTTCCGCCTCTTTCACGATATCAAATACCATCTCGGTATCCCGCGAGCGCTTGGCGATCTCGAAAAGGCGCCCGAATGCGCCCTTGGCGGTAGAGGGGTTATTGGTCGCAACCCGGTAGGCCTGGATGGCCGTTCCGGCGAAGCCGCGATCTTCGGCAAGCTGGGCGGCACGCAAGGCGACACTGACGTTGTTGTCCACGGTCGCCAGTTGGGTTGCCATCGACAACTCACGTTCGATCAGTGCATTATCGGTTTCCCCTCGCCCGATGGCGATCAACGCCTTCGTCAGGTGGAGTTCGGCTTCCGTCAGCGGCAGCGTCTCCCCACTGAGGATCTCGGCAATGTCGTCCCAGCGGCCCCCGTCCGCCAAGACGTTGATGTAGATGGAGAGCAGATCGCGATGGGAGAGGGCACGCTCGAGCGACAGGTACCTGAGCACGGCCGCACTCTCGCCGATGCCGCTCAACCACCGGAAGTACGGAACCGCCTCTCCCGGCCCTTTCCCTTCCAAGCCGCCGAGAATTCTCGACACGACCGCGTCCCGACGCGAGGGGAACCTTTCGATCTCCCAGGTCGCGGCGCGCAGTTCCTCACTGGCACCGGCGAGGGGGTGCCCCCTCAAGCGTTGCAAAAACGTCTCGGCTTCACTGGCCGGAAGCCGGTCGCTCGCCGCCAACAGCCGGAGCGCGTTGAGCCCCGATTCGCCCCCGTCCTCCGAGCGCTTCCACATCATGTCCCATCCCTGGGACTGAACTTCGGAAAACGGGCTTTCGGTCATGATCTGGGCGTAGGCGAGCCCGATGGTGGCATTTCCGGGATCGAGCTCGAGCGCCCTGTTCAAGGCTCTCTCCGCTGCGGCCGCGTCGCCCATCCTCAGATAGATACTCGCCATGCGCCCGAGGTTCTCGGCCCCCTCCGCACCACCGACGTTCTCAGCCACGAGCGCCTCGGCCATCACCCTGGCTTCTTCGACCTTGCCGGAGCGCAGGAGGACATCGACCCACAGCCTCCGGTCGGACGGCGTCTCGTAACCGAGCTCGGCCAGGCGCTGGAGGAAATAGATCGCCTGCCCCGGGTCGCCCACGAGTTTCGCCGTCAGTTCGGCGAGCTGGCGGAGCGTCTCCTCCGCTTCCGGAGCGAGCTTGTAGGCCTCGGCAGCCCGGCGGTAAGCAGCCTCCCAGTCCTCCAATTTTTCGGCCTTCTTCGATGCCTCGATTTTCTGTTCGGCCTTGTACCGTTTGTAGACCCGGTAAAGCGGGCGGGCCTGCCACACGGCGATCCCCATCATGATCACTGCAAGGATGGCGAGTCTTGCGAGAAGCCTTCTCCTCTGCCGCTTTTTCTTCCGCGTTTTTCCCGCCATCGATCGACTCTAGTTGATCCCCCCTCCACCATCTCCTGAGGACACCTGGAGGACACATCGGAATCCGATGTCGCGCTGTGCCCGCCCTCCCGACACACGCCGCCTGAACGACGCCAGCAATGATTCCTGCGAAGCCGAGGCGAACGACCCCCCACGGGCGACCGCGTCTCCGGCCCCATCCCACGGATCGGCTACCCACTCCGCCACGTTCCCGTAGAGATCGTTGATTTCGCCCGCATCCCCCGAGAACGTGCCTGGAACGGCGGTGTAGGGATCGCCATCAAAGTAACCGGCGATCTCGCGCGCGGAGAAGTTGCCCACATCTGCGGGCGGGGGCCATTCGCTCCCCCAAAGAAATCGCCCC
>CAZKYJ010000923.1:0-2493 GCA_964556355.1 uncultured Verrucomicrobiales bacterium
AAACTGTTTCGCTTCGGCGAGATAGGTCGCGGCGCGCCCGATGATCTCGGCCGCTTTAGGATCGACGTTTCCCTCGTCTTGCGCGGGGGCGACGGGGGCGCCGAGGAGGAGTGCAGCCACGGCCAGCGGCAGGGATTCTTGCTTGTATTTCATGGTTTTGTTTCTTGGATGGGGTGTGGACACGGATGGTGATGGACGTGATCAGGAGAAGGTTCGGGTTCGCATCGCTGACTGGTGGGGTGTCCTATTCGAACGCGAAAACCTTGCTCCAGTCGTTCTTCATATCGACAACCACCCAGCCATTCTTCTCCGCCTCGGCGAGCCCCTTGTCCAAGCGCCCGATCGGGGACTCGCGGTCGTAGGCCCACTCGCGCTCGGCATCCGTGTGGTGGACATAGAGGCAAAACCGGGGGCCGTCTCCGGCCGAGGTCCACTGGAGCATCTGGAGATCCCCGTCGGAATTGCCGAACGCGGCAAGAGGACGGCGTCCGATATGTGACTGGATACCGACCGGCTTCCCTTCCTTGTCATCGACGAAAGCGATCTCGGGCATGCGCGTGACAACTGCCTTGCCATCGCGCATTTCGAACTGGGTCTTGATCCTGCTGCCGACGACCTGCTCCGGGGGGATTCCATAGACCCGCTCGGTCCATGGACGCATGAAATCGATTCCGCCGCCGGACACGATAAACGTCTTGAATCCGTTGGCGCGGAGATAGTCGAGAACTTCGAGCATCGGGAGAAAGACCATCTCGGTGAGGAGCTTCCCGGTCGTGGGATGCCTCGCGGTCGAGATGAACTCCTCCGCGATCGCCGCGAACTCGTCACTCGTCATCCCGGCATGGGTGGCCATCGCCATTTCGAGCAGCGCCTTTTCCCCACCCGCGAGCGCACCGGGGATATCGCCCTTTAGAACCGAGGCAAACGGCTCCGTTGTTTCCCACTCGGGGTGCTGGGGCGCGAGAGCCTTTATTCGGTCGAAGATGAAGAAGGCTTGGAAGTACATCGGTTGCTCCGACCAGAGGGTGCCATCGTTGTCGAACGTCGCGATGCGGTCACCCGGCACCACATAGTCCGGTGAACCCTCGGTGGTAACCTTCTCGACGAAATCGATGATTGCCGCCTTGGCGGGCGTTTCGTTCCACGACGGGAGTGGATCGGCGGTGGCCGTGCCTGCGGCGCATGTGAGGATGGAAACGAGGACGATCGATGGTGGTTTCATGGTATTGTTTTACGGGTTAAGCATGGGCAGCGCTGAACGGGCGGTGACGCGAGCCCCATCGGCACGGGCGTCGCGGAAGGCAGCGGCCAGCGGGCGCCCCGACCACGAGGCTCCGCCATCCGAACCACCGTAGCGGAGGCGATGGAGTTCGGTTAGTTCTGCAGCCAGTGCCGCCGGGGGGTGGAAGTCCGGGTGGAACCGGCGCCATCTCTCCCACTCCCGCGCGGCGCCGGCAGCGTCGCCGCTCCGGCAAGCGCCGAGGAAGGAACGCTCCACGCGCCGAGGTGGTGGGTCGACACCGTCGTAGAGGCGCGCGAGCTGACGACCGACCTGCTCGTGGAAATAGACGGCGGCCGCGGCGAGCGCGATCAGGAGAAGCGGCAGGGCGCGGAGCGCCCCCGGTGGCTCCTCCACCGCCGGCGGTGCGACCGCGGTGATCGTAACGCCGGGAAGCAGGCGCGACTCCAGCGTCTCCGATTCCGGGTTCCACCAGTCGTAGCGGATCTCTGGGAGCGTCGTCTCGCCGGCCTGCTGGACGAGATACGTCAGGGTGTCGGACCGCTGTCCGGAGAACGAACCCCGCTCGGTGCGATCGCTGACCTCGGGATCTCCGGCATAGACGCGGATCCCTGACGGGGCGTCGTCGGGTGCTGGCGCCAGCGCCATCCCAGTCAATCCTTCGGCTTTCTGGGTGATCGTCCGTTTGAAGACGGCCCCCGTCTCGACGGGGGCGGGTCCGGGGACCGGGTCCCACGATTCCTCGATGTCGAGCGACGCGGACGTCACCAGGAAGCCGAGACCATCGCTACCTGGGGGGCGGTTGATGGTAAGCTGGGCGGGCTCGGTGGCTGCGGTGAAGTCGAAATCCGGACCGGTGTATCCCTTCTTGGCGCTGAACCGGGCGGAGATCGGGGGAAGGGCTAACGGTCCGCTGGCTTGGGAGAACAGGGCAAAGGCGTGGCGCTGCACGAACACCTCGGTATCCCCGTCGGTTTCGGACGAGATGACCGGGTTGCCGACCTTGACGACGACGGTCTGTGGGATGGGTGGGATATCGAAGGCGGGCGCTCCGGAGAAGCTCCCTTCCGCCCTTAGCTCGATGAAAATGTCGATTCGCTGCCCGGTCCATGCCGTGGGTTCGGGAACGGCGAGACGGGCACCGGGCTCGGCCCCGAGGACGGCGGGGGACAGAAGCCCGGCCAGGGCCAGCGCCGATGATCGCAGGGCTCTACGAGGGGTGCGACCTCCCGCGGGCAGCATGCATTGGGAAT
>CAZKYJ010000924.1:0-2493 GCA_964556355.1 uncultured Verrucomicrobiales bacterium
GACGGGTTGATGCCGTCGGCCGTGGGATCCTCGTCATCGGAGGGGTCATAGGGATACTTTGCCGCCAAGCCTCCCCCGGTCAGCCGGCGATCGATCGCATCGACGAGCGCGGTGATATCCGCCAGCTCAGCCGAGGAGGAACTCCCCCAGGGGATGATGCTCTCCGCCCAGTCGGTGATTGCGACGCGGACGTTGTCGTAGTTGTCGGAGGGGTGGCTATCCTCCGGAGTCGGATCGCCGTAGAGGAGCCGCTGGTTGTAGATGAATGTTTTGCCCGCCGGATTGCCCCCGATCGGGTTGATGCTCTGGCCGTTGAGGTTCCAGGTGATATTCCAGAAGTAGTTCACATTCTGAATCACCGCTGTCTCGGTCGCGATCTGCAACTCGGGCGCAACCATCCCCGCGTCCGCCACGGTCCCGCCCGGACTGTAGAGCGGGAGATAGTAGTTGAATACGGTCTCCTGACCGAAAGGGGTCATCCCGAGGTTGTTGTCGGTCTCGTTGTAGCGGAATCGGCTGTTGATCGCGAAGCTGGCGAGCTGCGCGGCCGGGTAACCGAAATTGGCGAGATAGCCGTCGGCGGGAGGCGCGGGGGCAGATCCCCCGGGGACGGCCCGGCCCGCGTCGAGCGGCAGCTCCGAATAGACGCCCGGAGAATACCCTCCCTGCCCCGGCTCGAACCACTGCGAAAATGCGCGGAGTAGCTGGAGGTACAGATCGAGGGGGGGCTTCTTCACCCCGGCGGTGTCCACGGCATCGATCTGGGCCAGCTCCCGCACCTCGTAGTCCAAGAGGATCGCTTTGATCGTATCTGCCATACCGCCCTCGCTTTGCCGGAAGGCGTCGGCCACGCGGTAGAGATAGGCGCTGCTCGGATTGCTGGTGGTGAAGCGTTGGATGAGCCGCAGCGCCATGAAGGCGGGCACGGAGCGGTGGCTGTTGACCATGTCGTAGTCGGGCAAGCCATCGCCGGGCCTGCCCGCCAGCCACGCGATGGCGTCGTCGAGGTCTTTCTCGGCGTGGGCGATCTCGTCGGCGCGCCCCCCCGGCTGGGAAACGTCCCCGTCGCTGAGGGCGGTGTTGTCGATCACTTTCCCACCCGCCAGGGTCTTGCTCCCAAGGTCGTGGAAATCCGCGAACATCTGCATGGGATAATTGAACTGGTGGCCGACGTAGCGGTTGCCCTCCCCCCGGTTGAAGCTGCCGGTGACGACGTTGAACCGGCTCTGCTCGCTCCCACCTTCTGGGTTGTTCTCGTTGAAGAGGATGCCTTCGTCGCCCGATTGGTTTCCGTTGTCGGTATCGAAGGGATCACCCTGATCGACACCGGGCACGATGCCCCACGTTCCGGCGCTGAAAGCGTAGCGGGAGAACGATTGCCCCGTGAGCACGCGGGCGAACTCGGTGATATCGACGTTGGTGTAGGTCGGGGTGGGCAAGCCCGTCGCCTCGGAGAGCTTCAAGGTCCCATCGGTCCACAGCTCGAAGAGCCCGATGGAGAAGAGCTGCATGTCCTCGCGGGCGAGATTCTCGTCGGGGAAGACGTCGGGGATGCCATCTCCGGTGATGTCGAAGGCCGCCTGGTTCTTCAGGCTGGAGAGCCATTTCCCCATGATCGGGCTGCGGTTGATGAAGGAGAAAAGGTCGTGGAAGTGGTCGAACGCGTGAAGGTTGAGTCGGTCCTGGTAGTTGGCGGCCCCGAGGTGGTAGTTCCGCACTGCGGTGAGCTTGTCGGAAACGACGAGGATCTGTTGCAGCGAGTAGCCCATTTTCTGCCGGAGCTGGTCGCGGGCGTTGGCCATGAAAAGCCAGTGGGCGCGCCGCCGGTGGTTGTGGGCAGGCTCGTTCAGGTCGAACGGCACGTACCTTTGGGCGTTCTGCCCCCAGTTGATCTCCTGGGGGCTCAGCGGGTAGTTCCACGTGGGGAACCACTCGTCCGGAGACGGGCGGGAGCGGTCGATGGCCGCCCAGGTCGCGGGGATCTCGGGCACGTCGATAGCGGGATTGGCGGGATCGTTAAACTCGTTGGTAAACCAGCGGTCGGGATCGAAGAAGCCACGCAGCTTCCACTCCTGGTTATCGGCCGCGAGAACGTAGTCGCCGAGGTAGGTTTGGGGCACGTTGGTAATCTGGTCCTCGATCCACGCTTCGAAAGCAGCCATGCGTGGGACCGGTTCGGCGGCGTGGGTCGTGGCGATCTCTTCGAGCAGTTCCGCGACGTCGGCATCGGTCGCACCGAAGGTGGCCTGGTTGAGGAAGCGGCGCACGTCGCGCTCGAGGGCGGCGCCGGCGAGAGGGGTGATGCCCGGCGGGGCCGCCGGGGGATCGGGCTCGTCGATCGACCCCTCTTCGGGAACGAAGATCGCCCAGAGTTCGCCCCCCTGATTGTCGTTGGTGTGCCAGTTGAGATAGACGGGTGTTTCCCCGTTCTGAGCGAAGAGGCCATCGATGACCGCAGAGCCGGTCGACGAGCCTTGGATATCATGGATCGGC
>CAZKYJ010000925.1:0-2490 GCA_964556355.1 uncultured Verrucomicrobiales bacterium
AAGGTTCCGGCAGCGGTTCCGGCTTCACCGGGAACTGGGCCGTCCCGACCATCGCGGGCAATTTCGGTGCCGGCTACTGGACGAACACGGATAGCTCGACGGTGGACGACTACTTCCGCGCCGCTACCGGCCAGGGCGCCTACGTCGATTCCAACGGCAGCACGCTCATCACGACCGGCGGGCAGGGCGTCTTCGAGAACAGCGGCGGCGCCAACCCCCGCGTCTCCCTCCAGCGAAACTTCTCCACCGGCAACAGCGCACCCGAGGTGCTCTACATGAGTTCTCTCGTCACCTTCGACGGCACCAACGACATCTACATGGGCATGGCCTCGACCAACGGCGGCGCCAGCTACCGCCCGTTCGAGTTCGGTTTCGTCGATGACGGCCGGCTCGTGCTCGCCGGCCACGCCGCCGCCAACGGGCGCACCGTCCTGACCACCGGCAACTTCATGCCGGGCACCTACCTCCTCGTCGCCCGCTCGAGCAACGACGGCTTCACCAACGACACCCTCGACCTCTGGATCAACCCCGTCCTCGGCGACGAATTGGCCTCCGGCGCCCCGATCCTCACGCTCAACAGTGCCAGCACCGGCCAAGACACCAACTTCCACGTGGCCGGCAACGCCGCCTGGAGCCTCGACGGTTTCGTCATCGACGCCGGCGCCGACGGCGCCGGAAGCAGCGTCTTCGACGAGATCCGCATCGGCGAGACCTTCGCCGACGTGACGCCCTTCACCCCGGTGCCCGAACCGTCGGCCGCAGCGCTCGCGGCGCTGGCGCTCTCGGCCTGCCTGCGACGGCGGCGCAAGATGTAGCGGCCTCTGGATCGCCCCGAAGCCAGTGCCGCGGAGACTGCCGATCACACCGAAGTCTTGCCGGTGGGCGCGGCGCCCGCGGATTTCCACCCGCCAGCTTACGGAATCTTGGAACCCAGGCTCGCCCGGGCCGCATCGCGCTCACCGGCGCTCAGGCGTCCGTCCTTGTCCGCGTCGAACCTGGCGATGGCCTGGTCGCGGAGCTGGCCGAAGACGGTGAGCTTGTCCTCGCCGAGGACGTGGCTGCCGGCCGTCCAGACGACGTGGTCTTTGTAGGCGCGGCGGAGGGTCTTCATGTCGCCTTCCGGGGCAGTGACGAAGAGGTCGATGCTGCCCATTTCGTCGTAGGACTCGAGCCCCCAGCGCACCCGCACGGGCGGGACGACGGGGTTGGTCGGTGCGGTGGCGGAGTTGTCCCAGGCGACGACCGTTGTGAGACGCGTGCCGGCGGGGAGCGCGACCTCGTCGGCGAAGCGGTATTCCTCCTGCCAGTCCATGTCCCACTCGGGGACGTTGAGGAGGATGACGGTGTCGCCGCCGGGGAGCTCGGCGGTCATGCGGAGCGACTTGCCGCGGTAGTGGGAGTGGGCGTGGGCACCCCAGGCGCGCACGGCTACGGGGAGCTCGAAGGTGTCGCGGATCTCGCTGTCGGCGTCACCGGGCTGGAGGTCGATGCCGGAGAAGGCGCCGAAGATCGGCGGGATCTGGATCGAGGTGAACGGGCGGCTGGGCGCCTCGTCGGTGAAGTAGAGGGCGACAGACGACTGCTCGGTCTCCGGTTTCCCGCTGAGGTGGAAGTGGGTCTGCAGGACGATGTCGCTGCCGGGCGGCAGGTGGTGCGCCATCCCCTCGGGGAGCGGGCGGGCGATGGCGCCGGGCACCCAGCCACCGATCTGCGATCCGGTGCCCTCGCCGATGGGCATCTCGTCGAAGCCGGGTGCGGGATCAGCCTCGTCGACCTCGCGGGCACGGCCTCGGGTATCGAGGTAGATGAGCGAATGGTGGACGACCTCGGGCGTGCTCCCGCGGAAGTCGATAGCCTTGACGTACTTTGCCTCCGTCAGACCGGTGGGGATGACGAAGTGCCGGTAGATGTCCGGCCCGTCAGCCGGGAGGGCGTAGGCCTCTGCCATGGTGATGACGAGGTCGGGCTCGCCGAGCGCCCAGCCCTCGGGGTAATCTCGGGGCGCAGGAAGCTCACCGGGGTCGCCCTCGGGCCGTCCGGCGTCGAACCACTGCTGGAAGAGGGCGATCTCCTCCGCGGCGAGGCGGCGGTCGCCCGCCAGGGTGATGTCACCGCCCACTGCATGCCAGGGCGGCATGAAGGCCGAGGTGGTGGCATCGATGATGGTGCGGGCGCGGCGCCGGACCGATTGATAATCAGTTAGGGAGAAGGGAGCCCCGGTTCCCTCGCGGTGGCACTCGACGCAGCGCTCCTGCACGAGCGGCGCGATGTCCCGGGTGTAGGTGACCTCGGCGGGGAGAGCCGGAAGGACGAGCGCGGAGAAAAGGAGGACGAGAGGGGCGGGGCGCGGGCTCATGGGCTCAGGTGGGAACGGAAGGATGGGCGAGATGCGGAACGATCGGCCCGTCGACAGGTTCGCCCATGACGCGCCTTCCGCAAGGGGGCGACGGCGGCCGGTCGGACGTTTGCTCCCGCGAAGTCTACTGGAAT
>CAZKYJ010000926.1:0-2490 GCA_964556355.1 uncultured Verrucomicrobiales bacterium
CCCGAGCCCCGCACCGGTCGTCGACGAATTTGTCTTGGTCGCAAGCTTTCGCGCGGAGCTGTGCCGAGGCACAGACGAGTACGGCCTTGCCTGGCGCCTCGCTCCCTCGGGGGATCACCTGCGCTTCACCCTCACGTGCGCGGGGGGTCTCCGGCTGCGCCGAGTGATATCGGTCGCCTCGCGCGCGTTGGTCCCCTTTGTCGATCACGAACCCGCGATTAACGCCGGCGCGCCGGCTCGCAACCAACTGATCGTGCGGGCCCGCGGGGATGATTTCCTCCTATATGTCAACGAGGTGCCCGTTCTGCAGGCCACCGCCCCTCCTATTCCCCCGGGACGCATAGGCCTTGTCGTGCGCTCCGATGCCGACAGCGATCAGGCAACCATCGCCGTCAGTGAATTTATCCTCTATGATTTGAAGTCCAGCCCGACGTCAACCCCGGATGTATTGGAGACACCTGATGGCTAGCGGTAAGCGGAGATTCCGCAATCGCCTCAACGATCTGGATCCAAAGGAGTGGATCAAGTTCCAAAAATCTTGGTTCATCCATAACCCGCCACCTCGTCGTGGCGAGGTCGTTCATCATCCGGCCAAATTCCCCGAGACATTGGCCCAAGAGTTCATCCGATTCTTCACCAAGGAAGGCGGTTGGGTTTTCGATCCGATGGCCGGCACCGGGTCGACCCTGGTCGCCTGCCTGCGAAGCGGGCGCCATTCCGTCGGCATCGAGCTGAACCCGCAGTATGCTCAGCTGGCCCGTGAGATTCTTGTCGCCGAACGCGATGAACTCGGCGAGTCCGTCCACAACCTGCAATCAGAGATTCTGACGGGCAACGCGGCCCGCCTCGCAGAGTTCGAACTGCCGGCCTTCGACTACGTCTTCACCTCACCGCCCTATTGGGACATGCTGCACGCCCGCGGCGCTGAGACTCAAAGGGAGCGGCGGTCTGATGAGGCGTTGGACGTCGTTTACTCTGACGACCCCGACGACTTGGGCAATGTCGAGGACTATGACGAGTTCCTTGACCGGCTGGTCGGCATCTACGAGCACCTCACGAGGGTGCTCAAACCGCGCGCCTACATGACGATCGTCGTGAAAAACATCAAGAAGGGAGGCAAGATCTATCCGCTCGCGTGGGATCTGGCAGGCCGTTTGCGGTCAACCTTTGCCCTTAAGGATGAGCGGATTTGGTGCCAGGACAACATCAGGCTCGCACCCTACGGCATGGGAAACGCCTGGGTCAGCAATACATTTCATCACTACTGCCTTCAATTCCGATATGAGCCGGAGGCATGAGCTGCAGACCGCCTGCCAGCACCGTTCGCCCCCTGGACCCTCCGGGGAGCCCTTTTGCCCCACCTCCGATTCCCGAGTATCCTAGACGCGCGGTCAGATCTCGGTTGAAGCAGGGTCGGATTGATGTACGCAGCCATTGAAGGTGTCATTGGAGTCGGCAAGACCTCACTGGCCCGGCTTCTTCAACCCCAATTCGATTCGGGGCTTCTGCTCGAAGCTTTCGAGGAGAACCCCTTCCTGTCCGACTTCTATCAGGACCGCAATCGCTACGCATTTCAGACCCAGATCTTCTTTCTCCTGAGTCGGTACCATCAGCAGAGCGAGGTGGTTCCCGAGGCTGTCAAGAACGGGCACTTGCTCGCCGACTACACTTTTGAGAAGGACGCGCTCTTTGCCCGGTTGACTTTGCACGGCGACGAACTGGCGACGTATCAACTCGTTCACGATGCGCTGGCCGAACGCATCCCGAAGCCGGATCTGGTTGTCTACCTCCGTGTCGAGACCGCCGTCGCCATGAAAAGGATCGCCATGCGGGACCGACCCTATGAGCGCAATATGGATGAGGATTACATCGACCAGGTCAACCAGGCCTACGAAGAACACTTCGCCCACCACACCGCGCTCCCTGTCCTGACCGTCGACACCACACAGATCGATTTCGTGGCCAATCCCCAGCACTTGGACCGTGTCTCAAACCGCATCCGCGACGCCCTCGGCATTCCTCCCTACCAGCCACAACTTCCGATTCGGGGGGAGCCGTCGCAGTGATCATCACGCGGGAGCGACTGAGGGACCTGGCGCGCGAAGAAGCGGAGAGGAGGGCGGCCCACGGATGGCTGAAGACCGCGTACTTGGTCGGCTCCGTCGCGCATGGCGAGCCACTCTTTGCCGGCTGCACAGACATCGACGTCATCCTCGTCTATTCTTCTCCCCCGCTGCAAGCTCGCGAGATCATCCCCCTTTCCCCCGACGTGCACTTTGATCTCTACCATCGGCAACAGGAGGAATTCGAGCCGCCCCGGGAACTGCGGACCGACCCCGACCTTGGCCCCTCCCTTTATCAAGCGGTGCGTCTCTATGATCCCGACCACTTCTTTGACTGGATCCAGGCCGCGGCATGTGCCCAGTTCGATCGGCCCGACAACCAGCTCGCCCGCAGCCGGACCCGACTGCAACGGGCCAGGGACATCCG
>CAZKYJ010000927.1:0-743 GCA_964556355.1 uncultured Verrucomicrobiales bacterium
GGGGATTCCGGTCTCGGCCTCGATCAGTTCCCGCGCGGCGACCACGAATTCCCGCGTGGTACTGATCAGATCCAGGCTGACCAGGGCGGCCTTGATCCCGTCTTTCTCCATGACGAGCGCCCGGGAAAAGAGTTCGTCGTTCACGCCGTCCGAGCCGCGCTCGTGGTAGTAGCCCGCCAGTGGGACGCCGGGCGGGGGCGTGATGTCCGTGACCGCCGCGCCGACCCGCAGGGCCGCCGCGCCCGCCGGGATCGGGAAGATGGCCGCCAGGAAGACCAGACAGATTCCGGGGGCTTTCATCATCCCGAACCGTCCCGGATTCGCACGCCACGGCAAGCGGGATTTCCCCGTGCCCCTCCCCGTGCTACGGTCGCCGCTTGAAGATCCACTCCGCCCAATTCGAACTGAGCGCCCTCGGGCTCGACGCCTGCCCGGGGTCGAAGCTCCACGAGTTCGCCTTTATCGGCCGCTCGAACGTCGGCAAGTCGTCGCTGCTCAACCTCCTGACCAACCGGGACGCCCTCGCCCGCGTCTCGTCCTCCCCCGGCCGCACCCGCGAGATTAATTTCTTCACCATCAATGGGAATTGGAGCCTTGTCGACCTGCCCGGCTACGGGTTCGCCAAAGCCTCCAAGGCCGACCGCGAGCGCTTCAACGCGTTCGTCTCCGACTACCTCCTCGAACGCCCGAACCTCTGCTGCGCCTTCGCCCTCATCGACTCCCGCCACCCCCCGCAGAAGATC
>CAZKYJ010000927.1:753-2480 GCA_964556355.1 uncultured Verrucomicrobiales bacterium
TCCGCTGGATGGTCGAGAGCGCCATCCCGTTCGCCCTCGTCTTCACCAAGACCGACAAGGTCAAACCCCGTGTCGTGAAGTCCAACATCGCCGCGTTCGAGGAATCCATGGCCGAGTGGAGCGAAGGCGAAGCGCCCACCTTCACCACCTCCACGAAAACCCGCGAGGGCAGGGACGATATCCTCAGGTTCATCGGTGCGGCGGTGCAGGAGTTCCGGCCCGCAGCACTGGGCGACGGATCTGCCCCGTGAACCGGTTTCCGGTTCCGGCCAGACCTGGCGGTGACCCTTTTTGCTGGACACCTGCGGCGCCGGAATCGTAGTGTCCCGAAACCGTGGAACAGGCCTGTTCAGGGGGGAGCCGTGAATTCGGGTCTCCGGCGAGACGACGCCGGAGCGGTTCGACCACTGACGGAGCCCGCGAATGTCCGAGGACAACAGATGCCACCTGAGCCGCTCACAGCTGGTATTGCTGAGCGTGGTGTCCGCCGCGCTGACCATCGTGTTCGTCTCACTCCACCTGGACGGCGGACGTTCGGATGACACCTCGGCGGCGGCACCCGCCGATCCGTCGGAGGCAGACCCACCGCCTGGTGATTGGCCCGATCTTCCTTTGCCTCAGCCACCGCCTGGTGATTGGCCGGAATTTCCTTCCGAGGACTTCTCCGCGCCCGGCTTCCCGGGAGAGGAAAACGGTGGCGAACGCGTCGACGACCCAGGTCCTCTATTCGGGGGATCGGAGAGAGGAGAGGAAGGCGAACCCCGAATCATCGATCCATCTCCACCCGATGAGGCAACCGCCCTCGAGGAATCTCCCGATGACATCCTCGCCCAGCTTGAGGAGGCCAGTTGCGCCTTCAATTGCCCCGCAAGTTTGTCGACCGGAGAGGTCGCCATCATCCAACTGGTGGTCAGCTCGGCTCTCGCACCGTCCGACCTGGCGGATATTCTCCGCGAGCCCGGCCCGCGATCGACGGCCACGCTTCGGGTTTCCGAGACGGTCGAAGCCCGCTTGACGGGAACGGCATTTGCCATCGAACCGATCACCGCGGCGGAGCAGGTAATGAGCGCGGTCGCGCCCACGGAATGGATGTGGAGCGTGTCGGCGGCCCGACCGGGATCACACCGCCTCCACCTGACGGTCGACGCCATCGTGACGCGCGGGGGCACCGAACGTCGCCGCACCATCCGAACCTTTGATCGTGCCATCGAAGTCGCGGTGGTGCGCCCCCAATGGATGAAGTTCCTCTGGCCGGTATTGGGTGGAACGGTCGCGGTGATAGCGGGGGGGATCATCTGGGCGCGCCGGCGCAGGGGAGCCGTCGCTCGCAAGACACCGCAGCCAAACGATCGCAATTGCGTCTTCGTCAGCTACGCGCGGCACGACGCCCGCCGGGTATCTCCCATCATCCGGCGCCTGCAAGAGCGGGGCATCCCGATCTGGATGGACGTGGCGGACGTCGGCGCAGCGACCTATTGGTCGAAAGAGATTGCAGAGGCAATTATGGAAGTCCGCGGCCTGCTGTTGATCGCCTCGCCGGCCGCCTTCGAATCCGACAACGTCGTCCGGGAAGTCACCCTGGCGCTCGAGGAGCAGAAACCGGTACTGCCAGTCTACATCGAAACCGCAACCGTCCCTCCGAGCCTGCGCTACCACTTGGCCGGAATCCAATTCATCGACGCTTCCCGCGGACTTGCCGACAGCGACGTGGAGAAGATCGTGCAATG
>CAZKYJ010000928.1:0-2479 GCA_964556355.1 uncultured Verrucomicrobiales bacterium
CGCCAACCACATCTGGGACTTCGCCGGGGACGATGCCCGGGGCGACGTCAACGCGACCTTCCTCCAGCCCTTCGTCTCCTACACCACGCCCAGCGCGACGACCTTCACCCTGAACTCCGAGTCCACCTACGACTGGGTCTCGGACCAGTGGACCATCCCGTTCAACTTCGTGGTGAGCCAGCTGGTCAAGCTCGGCGATCAGCCGGTGCAGTTCTTCGCGGGGGCCCGCTACTACGCCGAGGCCCCGGACGGCGGTCCCGAGTGGGGCGTGCGCGGCGGGCTGACCTTCCTCTTTCCCACGGGCCCGAAGGGTCCCCCCGAATCGGGCAAGGCCCCCATTTCCCTCAAGTAGTCCCTCCACCTGGAGCACCCGCAGGATCCTTTCCGACGTAAACATTTGCATTCGACATTCTGGAATCCTGAATCATTATAGAAAATCAACCCATCTAAAGGTATGAAGAGTCGCTTGTTTGCCCTGCCGTTCGCGTTCGTGTTCGCCTTCCTCACCTCTCCCGCCGCGTCCGCCGGGGAACCCCTGACAGACTCGAAGGCCCCGATCATCGACGATGCCAGCCCGAATCCCTGCGCCGAAAAGATCCTGGGCGACCGGCCCTGGCTCGGCGAGAACGGAGTCACGGTCAATCTAGAGACGGTCTACACCTACCAGAACGTGCTCGACGGGGGCGTTCTCCGGGCCGGCAACGTCAACGGCCACATCGGCTCGGCCGAGCTCGGCATCATCGTCGATACGGGCAAGGCGGGTCTCTGGCCCGGCGGCTTCCTCACGATGCGTGGAGAAGGTCGCGTCTCGGACGGAATCCTCCTGCGCGCCGGGGCGACCAGCCCGGTCAACAACCAGGCGCTCCTGCCGAACGTCCCCGGCAGACTCGGGGACGACGCCTTCGCCTTCAACGAACTCACCTACGCCCAGTTTTTCAGCGAGCAGGTCGGCATCGTGCTCGGGCTTATCAACACCGACACCGGCGACGCCAACCCGTTGGCGGGCTACATCGGTTCGACCGAGTATTTCCTGAACACGGGCTTCCTCTACTCGAACGTGACCTCGGCCGTCGTGCCCACGGCGACGCTCGGAGGCGGCCTCGTCATCATCCCCGACGCGAACAACCAGCTCAAGTTCCTCGCCATCGGCACCAGCGAAACCGCCGGGTTCGACCCCTTCGATCTCTATGATGGCACCACCTTCATCGCCGAGTGGAGCACCAAGGGAGACCTTTTCGGCCCCCCCGGTGGCATGACCCTGGCGGGCTACTACGGAGTCGACCAGGGGGCCCTCACCGTCACCGATCCCCGCATCCTCCTGCAGGGAGCGGTCCCCGCCACGGCCCTCCGGATCCAGGACGAATCCTGGGCGATCTCGTGGAACGGCTACCAGTTCTTCTCCGGCGACGAGACCGGGGGCTGGGGGATCTTCGGCCGCCTCGGCCTCTCCGACGGCGATCCCAACCCGATCCGCTGGAACGGCGCGGTCGGCTTCGGCGGGATCGGGAGTTTCGGGCGTCCCTGCGATCGCTGGGGCGTCGGAGTCTACCACGTCGACTACCGGGACGGTGGACTCTTTCCCGTTCTCGGCATCGACAGCGAGACCGGCGGCGAGATCTTCTACAGCATCGCGGTGTGCGCGGGCGTCGATGTGACCCTCGACCTGCAGGTGGTGGATTCCGCCCTCCCCGGGGTCGATACCGGTGTCATCGGGGGCGCACGCGTGCGGATGGACTGGTAGGTTCGCCACGAACCGACTGCCCGCTCTCGTTCCTTCCCTGCATCTACTCTCACGCCCGAGCCGGGGTCCGCCCCGGGGCGTGGAAGGCGGCCCCGCTGCGCTTCGATCGCTCCCTCGTTTCCGCGACGGAATCGCCCCGCCATCCCAGCTTGCAAAACCACAAGCGAATGCCCGGAACACGAGCGATTCCGGGGGATGATTGTCAGGGTATTGGTTGGCCTGCTCTTCGCACTGGCCTCGTTCGTGGATGCCGCCGAGGTGCCGAAACCCGGTTGGATCGTGGTGGACATGCAGGAGGACTGGGCGGTAGTCTATCCGGAATCCCATGACTGACACCGCCCCCGACACGATCGAAACCACCCCCAACGCCCTCGCCCGGGCCATTGGCTCGCTCTGGTGGATCGCACTCGTCCGCGGCCTCCTCCTCGTCGTCCTCGGGCTCTACGCCCTCTTCTCCCCGGGCCTCACCCTCCTCGCCTGGGCCTTCGTGGTGGGTTGCTTTCTCCTCGCCGACGGCGTGCTCGCGATCATCGCCGCCATCGCCGGGTGGGTCGAATCGCGCGGCTGGGCCGTCGTCCGCGGCGTGCTCTCGCTGCTGGCGGGAGGCTTCGCGGTGGGGCACCCCGCCCTCTTCGGCACCCTCGCCGGGCTCACCGTGATCTTCGTCCTCGCGGGCTGGGCCCTCGTCGGCGGCATCCTCGAGATCGTGGTCGCGATCCGCGAGCGCAAGGCAATCGA
>CAZKYJ010000929.1:0-2474 GCA_964556355.1 uncultured Verrucomicrobiales bacterium
GATGGTCGATGAACTCAAATCCCTCTGCCGCGCGCTTGGCGCGGAGGTGTTCATGATCACCGGCAACCACGACCCCACGGTGTTCGACGGCCACTACATCGACCTTGAAAACGGCCGGGTTTTCGTCACCCACGGAGATGCCCTCTTCGCGAGGATCTCCCCTTGGAGCAAGAAGATCGACCGGTCCTGGGCGGCCATCGATGCCATCCGGGCTGAATATTCCGAAGGGCGGCTCACCGATCTCGATGTCCATCTCGAGATGACCAAGCGCTGCTGTTGCGAGATGCACGCGTTCGAAAGCGAGATGAGCCACAGCTTCTGGTCGCGCATGTGGACCTTCGGTGCGGAGCTCTGGCCGCCCCGCCGCCCATGGGCGATCTTTACCTCGTGGGTGACGGCGGCCCCCCGGGCATTCAGGTTCCTCAGGAAGCACCGTCCGGGCGCGGAAGTGATGGTTTTTGGCCACACGCACCGGCCGGGCGTGTGGCGGGATGGCCGTGAAACCGTGATCAACACCGGGGGGTTCTTGGCGATCCTCAACGCGCGGGTCGTGGAGATCGACGATTCTGGAGCCATCGTGCTGCGGAAGGTGCGGCGGTCGGGCGAGCGTTTCGTTTTCGGCGGGACCAGGCGGATCGCTACACCTTGAGGATGGCGCGGATCGTGGCGAGCGCGTTGCCCTCCAGCCGGTTGTTGACATAGAGGTAAGACGGGCGGCGGCGCGTCTTCTTGAGCTCCTCGACCAGCCCGGTCGCGGCGGTGCGGACATCGGGGTAGGGCTCGCGCACCCGGTCGTAGGGGGAGAACCGGTCCACCGCCTCCTGGTACGGGCGCCCCGGTTTCAGGAGGAGGCGTGCCCCGGTGAAGTCGGCGGTCCCGAGGGCGCCGGGCATGGCGATCTGCTCGGAGAGCGCCGGCATTTTTTGCCAGCTGTTGAAGACGTGGGCGACCCCGTGCGCCGCGAGCATCGCGAAATAGTCGGGGTGCAGGAAGTTGGCGTTGCGGATCTCGACACCGAACTGGAACCGGTCGGTGGGCAATTCGGAGAGGAACGCGTCGAGCGCCCCGGTGAAGTCCCGCCCCCGTTCGTAGTCGCTGGGATAAAAGTGTGAGAACTCGAAGATCATCAGCCCCAGCTTCTCTCCGAGAACGGTGGCGCAGGGCTTGAGAAACGCGGTCTTAAAGAGCTGCGGATCGAGATAGTGCGCGTTCGGTTTCCCCGCCCGCTCGCCATGGCGGGGCAGGCGGGTGAACTTCTTGATCGTGATTTCGTCGGTGACCTTGAGAGAGAACTTGAATCCGTCCGGCACCTGGTCGCCGAGGGCTTGGAGGTATTTCGCGGAAGGGAACTGGTAGTAGCCGGCATCCACGCATACCGTGCGGAACGTCTCGGCATACTCGCGCAGGCAGTCGCGGTTGAACCGGGTCTCGGCGAACCTGCCCCGGTACTCGTAGCGTTCCGGAGAGTAGAGCTGGCCGACCCAACCCGGGTACTTCCACGACGATGTCCCGATGTAGATGGCGTAGTCGTCGGCGAGCCGGGCGAGTGGTCCCGCCAGCGGGTGGGGGGCGGATTCTTCCGGCAGCTCGGGGAAGAGGGAATCCATCGGGGGCGCTCAGGCCGAATTCAAGGTGTAGGCGAGGTGCGGGGTGTAGAGTTCGGGCTCCAACAGGAACGAGTCGTGCCCCTTTTCGGAATGGGCTGTCGTGTGGATGGCCGACACCCCCGCGGCGTCCAGCGCCGATTTGAGTTCGGACTGTTGGTCCGGGTAAAAACACACGTCCGAGTCGATCGAAAAAATGAGATAGTGCTGGTGGGCACACGGTCCGAACAACTCTTGGAACGATGCTTTCCCGGTGGCTTGCAGGAGGTCGAACTGCTGCCAGGCATCGACGATGCGGAGGTAGGTATTGGCGTCGAAACGGCGGGCGAATTTCTCGCCCTGGTAGAGCATGTAGGACTCCAGCGGGTTCGAGAGCTGGTACCACGAGACCGCGCTCTGCGCGTCGGGCTGGGTCACGTCGGTGCGGGCACGGCGGTCGAGCGGATCGAGGTGGATGAACGTCTTGTGGGAGATCATCCGCGCCAGCGCGAGCCCGTGGGTCGGGCGCCGGCCGCGCGGGCGGTCGTAGTAGTCTCCCCGGACGAAGTTCGGGTCGCTCTCCACGGCGAGGATCTGCTCGAAGTTGAGGAGCCGCTGCAGGACGCTCGTGCTCATCCCCGAGGCGATCGGCACGACGATGCGGGTCCGGGCGGGGTAGCGCGTGGCGAAGTTGAGCACGAGCATGCCCCCGATCGAGGCTCCGACCGTCGCGTGGACACGCTCGATCCCCAGGTGATCGAGCAGCGGGATCTGCGAGTTCACGATGTCGGTCATCGTGATGCGCGGAAAGTCGGATCCGAACGGGCGACCGGTCCGCGGATCGGTCGATGACGGGCCGGTCGACCCGTAGCACCCGCCGATGTAGTTGGC
>CAZKYJ010000930.1:0-2461 GCA_964556355.1 uncultured Verrucomicrobiales bacterium
GAATTGATGGAACTCTTCACGCTCGGGGAAGGCCACTACAGCGAGCGGGACGTTCAGGAAGCAGCTCGTGCCCTGACCGGATACACCGTCCGCGAAAACCGCTTCCAGTTCGACAGCTCGATTCATGACGGCGGGCTCAAGACGATCCTCGGCCGCACGGGGCATTTTGACGGAAGCGGCCTTGTCGAAATCCTGCTCGAGCAGACGCCGTGCGCGAGCTTCATAGCGCAGAAGCTTTACCGTCACTTCGTTTCCGATCGCGCCGAGACTGACCCACCGGACAAGGCGGTGTACGTCGAGCAGTTGGCGCAGCTTCTTCGCCAGCATGACTATCGGCTCAAACCGGTCCTGCGGGCGTTGTTGACTAGCGAGCACTTCTACCGGCCGGCCGTCCGCGGCAACCGCATCAAAACGCCCATTGAGCTTGTCGTAGGGTTGTTTCGAGCTCTCTGGCGCCCGTCACGGGACCTGGCGGCCATCCTTGATCATCTGCCCGCGACCGGCGAGACGCTCCTGGAGCCCCCCTCGGTTGCTGGATGGCCCGGTGGCACGAACTGGATCAACACGGTCACCCTCCCCGCCCGCCATAACGCGTGCGCCTACCTGATTACGGGGCGGCTTACCTACGAGGAGGGCTGGCGGCTGGCCGAGCCCCTTGAACCGGTACCGGAGCCGTTGGCGGCCCTGGCCGGGGCGCGCGGTGACCAGATCATCGACACCCTTGCCGAGCGGATGCTGTCGTGCCCGCTGACCGACATGACCCGCCGCGAGTTGGAGCGATACGCGGGCCGCCGCGGCAAGCGAATGCGGGTGGCGGACGTGGTGCGTCTCGCCCTCCTCTTGGCGGCTTCACCTGAGCACCAAGTTTGCTAGAGATCAGTCTTTCGACAACGGAGTGGCCACATGAAAGGTCTGTACAGCCGCCGGGACGTTCTTCGAAGCAGCCTTGTGATTGCCTCGGCGATCACCAGCACGCCGACGTTTCTCCATCGGCTCGCGATGGCGGGAGCGCACACGGACGTTGCGCCACGGACCACCAGCCACCCCGGGGTTCCCGAGGATCGCGTATTGTTGGTGATCCAGCTCTCCGGCGGCAACGACGGACTGAACACGGTCGTACCCTACGACGATGACGCGTATTACCGCCTCCGTGGCGACTTGGCAATTGAGCGACGGAAGCTGCTGCCTATAGAAGGGGTCGACGGCCTTGGCCTCCACCCCCAGTTGACGGGCCTTCAGGACCTCGTGGCGGCAGGCCAAGCGGCGGTGGTTCAGGGGGTGGGCTATCCCAACCCGAAGCGCTCACATTTTGCGTCGATGGACGTTTGGCACGAGGGAACGGAGCTGCCCGCCCGTGGAACCGGATGGTTGGGGCGAGCCCTGGATCGGATGGATGCGCCCAAGGATGCGCCATCGCTGGCATCGATCGGCCTGGGAAAACGGGCCCCGGGGGCTTTGCGAGGTGCCAAGCGAAGAAGCTCGACGGTCCGGGAGGAAGGCCTCAGCCGATGGTGCGCGGCGGACGCAGAGACGGAGCTGGCGGGCTCCTACGCTCGGATGACCGGGGAGCCAGCCGCCGCGGAAAACGGCGCAATCGCGTTTGTGCGGCGAACGGCCATGAATGCTCGGTTGAGCACAGAACAACTACGCGGCGTGGTCGCCATAGGGCCGCAAACCCCATTTCCCGCCACACCGCTCGGCCACCAGCTCGAACGAGTCGCAGCTATGGTATCCGGCGGGATTCCGGCGCGGGTTTATTATGCGGCGCAGGGCGGCTTTGACACGCATGGCAACCAGACGTACCGGCACGGCCAGGCGCTCGAGCAATTCGGGGACGCGGTCGGCGCTTTGTATAGGGAGTTGAAAGCCACGGGCCATGATCGGCGGGTCCTGACCGTGGTGTTCAGCGAGTTCGGGCGTCGGGTGGCTCCCAATGCATCCGACGGGACAGATCACGGCAAGGCAGGGCCAATGTTCCTGTTTGGCCCGATGGTGAGTCCTGGTGTGCATGGCAAATCGCCGAGCCTAGAAGACCTTGATGCAGGGGATCTGCGTTTTGAGGTGGACTTCCGCAGGACATATAGCACGGTTCTCGATGACTGGTTAGGTGTGGACAGCAAAGATGTTCTCGGGAGGCAGTTTGAGCGTCTCGCCCTGCTGTCCGTTTAACAACCATGGAAAGGGGGCGACGCAGAGGCAGCAGCCGACCAAGAGACGTTCCACCTTAAATCATAGTGACGCGCCCCAGTTGATCGGTGTCCCGCCTTTGGCTTGCCGCTATGCGAACGCAATCTACTCTTCCGTGAATCTCGACTTCTTCATCGAATCTGCCTCTATGCCCGAAAACAAATTTTCGCCAAACTCCTCACGCTTTCGCTGGATCAGGATTCGGGATGAGGCGCACCCTGACCTTTCCCCCTAAATGTGATCCGGTTTTAGAATTAGTTTTCTGGCCGGATCA
>CAZKYJ010000931.1:0-2448 GCA_964556355.1 uncultured Verrucomicrobiales bacterium
AACGGTCTGGCGGCGGTTTTGGTGGTCGTGGCCATCGAGGTCATTCTAGCAGACGGGGTTACGGGCCGAAATCAGGCGCCTGCGCGTGCGCTATAATGTGCCGCGCCAGAGACAACCGGAGGAGGGACGACGCCATGGCGGAAGAACCGAAACGACTGTTCCGGAGCCGGAAGGAGCGGAAGCTGCTAGGGGTGATGGGCGGGATGGCGGAGTATACGGGGCTGGACCCCTCGTTTCTGCGGCTGGTGTACCTGTTCTTCACGGTGGTAACTGGTATCGTGCCGGGAGTCTTGCTGTACCTGGCGATGGCGTGGATCGTGCCGCTGGAGGGGAAGGAGGGGAGCACCTCCTGACGGGCCGAGAGGGCCAGGCTTAAGCCTGGCCTTCGATAGCGTGTCGCTTTCGGGCGCTACGCTTCGCGGTACTCGCCCTCGACGGTGCCCGCTAGCTTGCTCCGCTTGGCTTGATATTCTGGTTCATCCTGAAGAGGTTTCCTGGATCGTACTTTCGCTTGATCTCCGCCAGCCGCGCGTAGTTGTCCCGGTAGCTGCCCGCGATACGGTCTTCCCCTTCTTCCATCATGAAGTTGACATAGGCACCCCCTGCGGAGTAAGGGTGAAGCGCCTCCCAGTATTCCCGCACCCAGTCAATGTGGGCCGGCATGGCGGACGCGTCCGAGTCGACCGCAAAGATGACGTGCGAGAAGTTAGCGTCGCGATAGCTCCAGGCCGAATCACTGTTGCCGATTCTGCGCGCCGCTCCGCCTGTGGAGAAAGTGACGCATCCGGATAATGGGTTGGGCACACGGGGGCCGAACTCGGAGTGCGCGGCGATGACTCCATCGCTCAGCTCCGTTACGAAGTCCGCCTTCCAGTAGTTGGGCAAGCCCGGCGGCGATACGGCGTCGAAAACCGTCTGGAGCACCGGGAACGGCATCGGCCCCAGGCCCACCAGCTCCGGCTCGGTAAGCTCGACCAGCGGACGCACGACTTTTTCGGCCTTCTCCATCGGACCGACGTAGCAGAGGAGAGCGCCGCAGACGTTCTTGTTGTGCAGGTGTTCAGGGAAGGGCTCCACGGGCTCTACCACCAGGAAAGCGAAGACGCCGTTCAACTCTTCCGGGGCGTTGACGATGAAGTCACCGTAGAACCTCATCACCTCCGGCGCTTTCTCCAAGGGCCAGAAGATCGGGCCCGCATACACGGTGCTGACGGAGTGCGTCCTGAACTCGAACGAGGTGACGACGCCGAAGTTGCCGCCGCCCCCACGCAAAGCCCAGAAAAGGTCCGCGTTCTCCTTCTCGCTTGCGACGACGAAATCTCCGCTCGCGGTCACCACGTCGGCCGAGATGATGTTGTCGCAGGCCAGACCGAACGGCCGCGTGAGGTGGCCGATGCCGCCGCCGAGAGTCAAGCCGCCGATCCCCGTCGTCGAAACCACACCGCCCGGCGTAGCCAAGCCGAAAGCGTGGGTAGCGTGGTCCACGTCTCCCCACGTGCAACCGCCCTGCGCGCTGACCGTTCGCTTCTCGGGGTCCACCCGTATCGCCCTCATCCGCGAGAGGTCTATCACGAGGCCTCCGTCGTTAGTGCCGAAGCCGGCGACGTTGTGCCCGCCGCCGCGCACCGAGACAAGCATCCCTTCCTCGCGCGCGAAGTTGACGGCGGCTATCACATCCGCCGTGTCCGCGGCCCGCACTATGAGGCGGGGACGGCGGTCGATCATGGCGTTGAAGACTTTGCGGGCCTCATCGTACCCGGGGTCAGCGGCCTGGATGATCTCGCCCCGAACGGCCGCGGACAGCTCGTCGAACGTCCTCACTTGGAGCATAGGTGGCCCTCCTATCTCTCAGAACCCGTAGACCAAGCAAGTATGAACCTCGGATCCTGACTTATCAAGACATGGAGGTGAAAATCGCGAACCGATTTTCGACTATTTTCGCGATGGCGGATGCAGGGGCCGGAGCATAGAGCTCCGCGTTTCCGGATCGCGAAGCGCCGGGCGGAAGCCTGTCTTGCTGCGGCTGGCGGGAGGCGGTAGCGACCCGAAGGTCGCCGCTACACCTCGCGGTACTCGCCCTCGACGGTGCCCTCTTCGGCGGGGCCTTCCCCTTCGCCCTCTCCGCCTTCGCCTCCGGGCGGGGCTTCGCCGGGGCCCTCGGGGCCGCCCTCGCCGGGCTGGCCGTAGACCGCGGACCCGGCCTTCTGCATCGCCTCCGACAGCGCAGTTATCGCCCCGCGCACGCGCTCGGCGTCGGCCTGCTGGGCCAGCGCGTCCCGCACGTCCTTCACGCGAGCCTCAATGTCGCCGCGCACGTCGGCGGGTATCTTGTCGCCGGCCTCGCGGACCGTCTTTTCGGCGCTGTAGGCGAGGGAGTCCGCCTGGTTGCGGATCTCGATCTCCTCGCGGCGCCGGCGGTCCTCGTCGGCGTGGGACTCGGCCTCGCTC